>DAOQBX010000107.1:0-6024 GCA_035340155.1 Anaerolineales bacterium
TTGAAGAATCCGTACATAAGCCAAAATCCACCCGGGGCAAGGATGCGATTCAGTTGGATTAGATAATCCGCCTTGTGTTCAATGCCGTGAAAGCAGCCGAGGTCGAGGGCCAGATCGAAACCTCCGCTCACATTTTGCATGCGGGTGGCATCCTCCACGAAGACAGGGGCTTCAACATTTGCTTTTCGGATCTTGCGCCGGGCCAGGTTGACCGCGCTTGAGGCAAAATCGAACCCGGTGACCTGCCAGCCCGCGTTGGCGAGGGTAATGATGTTCGTGCCAGTGCCGCAGCCGATGTCGATGGCGCGGCCGGCTGGATGACTGGCCATGAAATCGTACAGTTCCGGCGGGCTGATGCCGGTGTCCCAGGGAGTTTCACCAAACCAGTAGGATGAGTTGAATTTTATTTTTCGGAGGAGATGGGTCATAATCTGCGTCTGGTTCAGTTTACGCTCTAAAATGTCATATTGAAGGAGTGACGCTTCACACTTTGACAATTCATTTGAGTTTGTTTACAATCGTGCAAGGTTTTATGGTGCCCATGGTTGGAAGCCCCGTATTTTTTAAACGAATTTTCCAACCAGACTGGGTATACATCCCAACAACTTATAGGAAGGGCTTTTTCCGATGAAAGAGTATACCACCGAGTTTCTTCGCAACATTGCATTGGTTTCGCATGGGGGGGCAGGAAAGACCATGCTGGCAGAGGCTTTTCTGCATGTCACGGGTGCGACCACCCGTTTGGGGAAGGTTGAGGATGGCACGACGGCTTCCGATTATGACGACGAGGAACATAGAAGAAAGATCTCTATTTATACGAGTGTCATTCCCATAGAGCACCGCGATCATAAGATCAATGTTTTAGACGCGCCGGGCTACACTGATTTCGTGGGCGAGATGGTTTCCGCTCTGAGTGTGGCTGATGGCGCGGTTGTTTTAGTAGATGCCGTTGCCGGTATCGAAGTCGGTACGGAGATCGCCTGGCGCTACGCCGATCAATTCAATTTGCCGCGCTTCATCGTCATTAATAAGATGGATCGCGAGAATGCAGACTTTGAAAAAGTCTTTGCCCAGGTGGATGAGTTCGTCAAGTCTCATGGCAAGCGGGCGGTCAAAGTTCATATCCCGATCGGCGAGAAACAGAACTTTAAGGGCGTTGTGGATATCATCGGCATGAAGTCCTATATGGGCGACGGCAAGACCACTGCCGAAATCCCCGCCGATTTGAAGGAAGCCGCGGACAAGGCGCACTTTGACATGGTGGAAGCCGCTGCCGAAGGCGAAGACGAATTGATGGAAAAATATCTCGAGAACGGTTCTCTCTCCGACGCGGAGATGGTGCGCGGCCTCGAAGATGTAGTCTACGCCGGGAGTTTTGTCCCGGTCTTTTGCGCGGCGGGCGGCCACGAGATCGGGATTATCGCCCTGCTCAACGACATCATTGACCTGATGCCCTCCCCGGTCAACTCGGTCAAGCGCTCCGCTCAGAGTAAAGATGGTAATGCCGAGGAATTGAGACCCTCCGATCAGGGTCCGCTGGCTGCATATGTTTGGAAGACCACCGCCGATCCGTTCGTCGGTAAGATGACCTATTTCCGTGTACTTTCCGGTTCCATCCAGGCCGATGCGCATGTGTGGAACCAGACCAAGAGCGCAGATGAGCGTATGGCGGGCCTGCACTTCCAGCGCGGCAAGGAAGCGATCGCTGCCAAAACGGTCCATGCGGGCGATCTTGCAACCGTCTCAAAATTGACCGCTACAGCCACTGGAGATACCTTGTGTGAAAAAGGACATCCGCTCACGATCAGCAAGCCCGCTTTCCCGGCTGCCCTGTATCGCGTGGCCATTCAACCTAAAACACAAGCAGATGCTGCCAAGATTTCTGCCACGTTAACTCGTTTGTGCGAAGAGGATATGACCCTGGTCTGGCAGAACGATAATGTGACCCACGAAACTGTATTGCAAGGTATGGGCGACCAACATATCGATGTGGCCGTTCATCGTGCGCAGGCCAAGTTCCAGGTTGGGATCATCACTCATGAACCGAAGGTTCCATATCGTGAGGGAATTACCCGAAAATCACAAGCACAATATCGCCATAAGAAGCAGTCCGGTGGTGCCGGGCAGTTTGGTGAAGTGCATTTGCGCATCGAACCTTATATGGATGGCGATTTTGATTTTGTTGATGCGCTTGTCGGTATGAACCTCTCCCGCTCCTACCTTCCGCCCATTGAGAAGAGCATCCGCGCTACGATGGAAAAAGGCGCATTTGCCGGCTACCCAATGAGTAATGTACGCGTGATAGTGTATGACGGCAAGGAACACGAAGTAGACTCGAAACCCGTGGCGTTCGAAATCGCCGGGCGTGAAGCCTTCAAGCTTGCTGTGTCTGAAGCTGGCCCCGTGTTATTTGAACCCATTATGAGTGTCCGCGTAACCTGCCCGGATTCGAACATGGGCGATGTGATGAGCGATCTGAACACCCGTCGCGGACGTGTGCAAGGGACCGAGACCGAGCGCGGAAACACCACCATCATTGCGCATGTGCCGATGGCGGAAATGCTAAAGTACACCACTCAGGTCCGCTCGATCACCGGTGGTCGCGGTTACTTTACCATGGAATTCGATCACTACGATACTGTTCCGACCCATATTGCTGGTCCGATCATTGAAGCGCACAAGAAGGAAGTGGAAGCAAAGAAGGAAGAGTAAGCCGCTTTGTAGTCTAGCAATACGATTGAAAAAGTCCCGAAGTTCAATACTTCGGGACTTTTTGATGGAATGTGTCCATGAGGTTTTATGGGATGTTCCAAAAGCCTGCACTTTCTAACTTTCCATATTTTCAAAACTAAGGATAGAATTCAAGCCATGCCGACCGTGAAAATTCCCCCGCTGATGAAGTTCTATGTGGATAACCAGAGCGAATTCGCTGCAAAAGGTGAGACTGTTGCCAAACTGCTGGAAAATATTCTTGAGCAGTACCCGGCACTCAAGCCGCATCTGTTCGATACGAAGGGCGATCTGCGCCGTCACTTCAATATTTTTGTGAATGGTGTCCATGTGCGCGATCTGAACGGGTTGGAAACGCCTCTCAAAGTAGAAGATAAAGTGATCCTGATGGCCTCGGCCGCAGGGGGATCTGGGATTTTAATCTTGACAAATACGGTAAGAATAATAAAATAGGCGACATCTAATCAACAGCCTATGAAAACCTTCAACTTTTGCTTGTGTCTTGGGCGGGGCTCGTAGCCGCCTGAGTAGAACCTTTCCGCAGCCAACGGACTCAGACGGTAGAGCGACCCCCGCGTGCATCCCTTTTGCATCGTGTGAGGCGTTTGTTCGCCGTCTTTTTGTTTGTCCGTTGGCTGCTTTTTTATTTATCCTATGGCTTTACTAGACTTTAGACTGACTGAATCGAATACCATCCCTTTGGATAGCCTGGCCTATCATGTCGGGAATACCCCCTTGCTGCCGCTTCGCCGCCTGACCCGAAACCTTTCGTCTCAGGTAAAGGTTTTTGCCAAGGCTGAATGGTTCAACCCCGGCGGCTCGGTCAAAGATCGTCCCGCGTTGAACATTCTTCAGAACGCGTTGATCTATGGACACCTAAACGGTGGCCGGCGCTTGTTGGACTCGACCTCCGGAAATATGGGCATCTCATACGCTACCTTTGGGGCGGCATTGGGAATTCCCGTAACATTGGTCGTTCCGGCCAGCGCCAGCCCGGAGCGTATTTCCATTTTGAAGGCGCTTGGGGCGGAACTCGTGTTGACCGACCCGCTCGAAGGTTCGGATGGGGCCATTCTCAAAGCACGTGAAATGGCGGCGGAAAACCCGGAAAGATATTGGTATGCCAACCAATATAACAATGATGCCAACTGGCAGGCGCATTATCTGAGCACAGGGCCTGAGATCGTTGAACAGACCAATGGGCAGGTGACGCACTTCGTGGCCGGGCTTGGCACATCTGGTACGTTCACTGGTACAAGCCGCCATCTGCTGGAGCAAGTGCCGGGCGTCCAAGTCTTTGCCTTCCAGCCGGATGCTCCCTTCCATGGCCTTGAGGGACTTAAGCACATGCCGAGCGCGATCAAGCCGGGGATCTACGATGAGTCTCTGGCGGGCACCCCGCTCGAGGTCAGGACCGAAGCGGCGCACGAGATGGTACTCCGTCTTGCGCGGGAAGAGGGTCTGTTCGTGGGTATCTCTTCTGCGGCTGCGACAGTCGCTGCCCTGCAAGTTGCCAGCCAGTTGGACCAGGGTGTGGTGGTGACGGTCTTCCCCGACGCGGGCTATAAATATCTGAGCGATCGCTCCTTGTGGGATAGACCATAGACAAGCGATCATCAAAAAGGTGAAGGATGAGTTTGAAGATAAACGACCAATTACTTGAGGGAATTAATGCCCATGTTGAATTAGCCTACCCCGAAGAAGGCGCAGGATTTTTGCTGGGTATGGAAGGCGAAGTGCGCGAGATCCTCCCGTTGCCCAACGCGCGCGAAGATGAAGCGCGGCACAATCGCTTTCTGTTCACCCCCGAAGATTATCTCAAGGCCGAATTGAAAGCCGATGCGCTTGGGCTGAGTCTGATCGGTGTTTTCCATTCTCATCCCGATTGCCCGAATGTGCCTTCGGAATATGATCGCGAATGGGCGCAGCCGTTTTTCTCATACATCATCTCGCGTGTGGATCAAGGCAAGGCGGTCAGCCATCGTTCCTGGCGGCTGGTCGAAGACCGTTCTGTATATGTGGAAGAAGAACTAACAATCTCTTGAGAATTCGTTGGGGTTGACCCAACAAAGGACCTTAATATGACAACCCAGCTCTTGCAAAAAGTGGATCACTCTGTACTAAAGACCAATCAACTCATCATTATTTCGCTGAATATTCTGGCGTTCGTTTTCAACCAGCCGCTGCTTGCCGTCCTTGTGGCTCTGGCGATGGGAGCCGGCTCCTTGTTGAAAAGACCCGGTTTTGGTTTTGTGTATACCTCGCTGCTCAAACCGCGCGGATGGATGAAGCCCGATGTACTGGATGACAACCCCGAACCGCATCGCTTTGCCCAGTTTGTGGGATTCCTTTTCATGGCGGCCGGATCCGTATCCCTCTTTCTGGGTTCTGCGCTTCTCGGCTGGACCCTGGTCTGGATCGTGGTGGCCCTGGCCGCGCTTAACGCCTTTGGCGGATTTTGTGTAGGCTGCGCCATGTATTACTGGTTGGTACGGTTGAACGTGCCCGGTTTTTCCAAACAACCGCCTGCCAATACGTTCCCCGGTTCCAAACCGAGAGTGAGCGTGAGCGGATGAACACGGATATCCTGTTGCGTTTCGGGATGGCAGTGGTTATTATTGGATTAGGCCTGTCAGCTTATTGGCTGTTCAACCAGCACTTGATGGGGCGGGCCCAAAGCCAGGTTCTTTCCTTGGTTGGTACCCTGCCCAACAAGCCTATGATCGTTTATTTCACCACACCCGAGTGCGCGCCTTGCAAGACGGTCCAACGCCCTGCCTTGAGCAAACTGCTGACCTTGACGGGCGACAGTGTACAAGTGATCGAGATCGACGCCGTCCAACGCCCGGATCTGGCAAAGCAGTGGGGCGTGATGAGCGTCCCGACCACTTTTCTTCTCGATGCCCGCGGCGAGGCTCGCTATGTCAATAACGGTGTTACCCGTGTTGAGAAGTTGATGGAACAACTGCAAACCTTGAACGATTTTGAAATATAAAAAGACAGACCCGAGAAGTCTGGAATCATTTTTTAGGAGACCCACCATCCATGCCCGTTTTGAGAATCCCGACCCCGCTGCGAGCCTACACGAGCGGACAATCTGAAGTCAACGTGAGCGGCGTGAACATTGCCGAGGCCTTGGGCGATCTCACCATGCAATACCCTGCCATCAAGCCACATCTGTTCAACGAAGGCGGCGACCTGCGCCCGTTCGTCAACCTGTTTGTCGGTGAGCACAATATCAAGGATCTGCAAGGTGTGGATACTCCCATCAAGGATGGCGAGAAGATCATGCTG
>DAOQBX010000108.1:0-6014 GCA_035340155.1 Anaerolineales bacterium
GTGTATCTTTCCCATGTGAGTGGGTTGGATGTCCTTGAAGATTTGCGGCATTCCAGCGAAACCAGCGATGTGAGGGTGATCATGACCTCGGGGGCGAACGTCAAAGAAGAGTGTACCCGGCGCGGTGCGAACGGCTTTTTAGCCAAACCCTACATGCCGGATGACCTGATAGAAATTCTCAGGCAAACCATCCCATCATGAGTGTGGAAGAAATTCGATTGCGGGAGTTTTCATTTGATGATGACTACTCCCGTGTTTTGAAATTATGGGAGGGTATTGAGACCGGTATGGCTGTGGGGCGTTCTGATACACCTGACGAGATCCGTAAAAAAATTCAACGTGACCCTGACCTCTTTTTAGTTGCAGAGCAGGATGAAAAGATCATTGGAAGCGTGATCGGCGCTTTCGATGGCCGTCGCGGCATGGTCTACCACCTCGCAGTGGATCAAGGGTTTCGTAAACAGGGCATTGGTGGATTGCTGCTCACAGAAGTGGAGAAACGTTTGCAAGCCAAGGGGTGCCTCAAGTGTTACCTGTTGGTTGTCTCCGATAATGTGAACGCCATGCAATTCTATGAAGAGAACGGCTGGCGTGAAATGAAAAACGACCGTATCTTTGCAAAGGAGTTCTGATGACCATTCGTTTTGGAATTCTGACCCTGTCGGATCGTTCGCATCGCGGGGAACGGGAAGACGCCTCCGGTCCGGCACTTGCGGCTCTGATCCGTGCCGGAAACGGGGAAGTGGTCCGGCAGCAGATCCTCCCTGACGATGAATCCGCCATCCGAGCGGCCTTGATCGCATGGGCTGATAGCGGCGAAATGGACGTGATCCTCACCACCGGTGGGACAGGTTTTGCATTGCGTGATGTCACGCCTGAGGCCACGCGTGCTGTGATCCAGCGTGAAGCGCCAGGGCTGGCTGAAGCAATGCGCGCCGAAAGTCTCAAAAAGACCCCCCATGCCATGCTCTCGCGCGCCTTTGCAGGTATCCGTGGACGTGCATTGATCGTCAATCTGCCTGGCAGCCCCAAGGGAGCGGTTGAAAATTTGCAGACCATCCTTCCAGTTCTATCGCATGCCGTTCAGTTATTGCAGGACGACCCCAATTCGGAGGCCTCGCATTA
Source organism: Anaerolineales bacterium (assembly GCA_035340155.1). GTDB lineage: Bacteria > Chloroflexota > Anaerolineae > Anaerolineales > Villigracilaceae > Villigracilis. The sequence goes on from DAOQBX010000108.1 coordinate 1,126, forward strand.
AATCTAGCCACGATGCGCAAGTCATTGGTATAATCCGCCCGCTTCAAAAAACAATCAACCAAGGAAAGATTAAGAATGATCGATGTAAATGAACTTCGCAAAGGTGTCACCTTCGAACTGGATGGCAACCTGTACAAGGTGCTGGAATACAGCCATAACAAGACCGGCCGCGGCAATGCCAACATCCGCGTCAAAGCCCGCAACTTGTTGACTGGCTCCAATATTGAGCGCACCTTCAATTCCGGCCAGTCCGTTCAGGATGTGTCACTGGATTTTGCCAACGTGTCGTATCTTTATAACGATGGCGATATGTACTACTTTATGGATAACGAAACCTTTGAGCAGCCAGCGGTTAAGAAAGAATCCCTGGGGGATAGCGCCCAATTCCTCAAAGAAGGCATGGAAGTCAAGTTGACCTTCTATAAGGGTGAAGCCATCGACATCGAAATGCCCACTTCGGTGGACCTCAAGGTGGTCGAATCTGAAATGGCGATCCGCGGCGATACCGCCACCGGTGTGACCAAAAAGGTCACCACTGAATCCGGCGTGGTCGTTCAATGTCCCGCTTTTGTGAACGTCGGCGACACCATTCGCGTGGACACGCGCACGGGCGAATACGTCACCCGCGTTTAAGCATGAAGACACCTGCCGGGCGTGAATGCCCGCATTTTTATGGTGACTATTATCGTGGCAGGAATGTGGAGGAGTGCCGCCTGTTGCAAGCACGAGGGCAGGCATGGACTCCCGATCTGTGTAGGACCTGCCCCGTCCCTGAGATCGCGCGGGCGAATTCCTGTCAGTTCATGAAATTGGAATTGACCGTATCGCGCCCGCTGGCGGCCTTGTTCCAGCGCCGCGTGAAGGTTAAAGCGTATTGCGAAAAATCGAAACGGGATGTGAACGAGCCGCAGATCGGCTGCGGTGAATGTCATTCCCTGCCGTTCAATTTTGAGATCAAAGAAGACTAATGCGCAGACTCGACGGGGGAGTCTGAAAACTTATGCCGCTTACATTACTACTCGACCTGGACGATACCCTTCTCGATACCAACCTGAGTGCCTTTGTGCCAGCCTATTTCAAAGCGCTGGCACAAAACCTTGCTCCGCACATATCTCCGGATCTGATGTCCCGCGCCTTGCTGCTTGGTACCGGTTTGATGAATCAGAGTGAGGATTTTTCCAACACGCTGAGCGAAGTTTTTTATCAGGCCTTTTATGGGCAACTCCCGGTTTCGAGAGAGGAACTTCAACCGGCGATCGAAAATTTCTACAACAATATTTTCCCATCCCTGCGAGGTTTGACCGCACAGAAACCGGAAGCCAAACCCTTTGTCGAGTGGGCGCTGGCGCAAGGCTTCAGAGTGGCGATTGCCACCGATCCACTGCTGCCGCGCAAGGCCACACATCAACGCTTACGCTGGGCGGGCTTCGAGGCGGATCAATTTCCGCTGGTCTCCACCTTCGAAGAATTCCATTTTTCAAAGACATTCCCGGCATATTATGCCGAAGTCCTCGGGCGGCTTGGCTGGCCGGAAGGCCCGGTTCTAATGGTGGGGAATGATTTGGAGCGTGATATCCTCCCGGCGAAAAGGCTTGGGTTGGCTACATTCCTGGTGGATGACGAATCCGCTTCAACGTTGGGATCTGAAGCGGGTTGGCGCGGTTCATTCCCTGATCTTCGCCGATGCCTGGAATCCGTAGACCTCGCAACATTGACTCCCTCCTTCAAATCAAAAGAAGCCGTAATGGGGATCCTGCTTTCCACGCCTGCTGTCTTGAATGGCTTGCTTGAAAAGTTTGACGATTGGGCGCGCAAGCCATCCGCCGACGATTGGACGCTGACAGAGTTGATCTGTCATTTGCGCGATACGGAACGCGAGATCCATCACATGCAATTGAGATTGTTTACACAGCAGGAAACGCCATTTATCCCAAGACCGGATACCGGCGTGTGGGCGAGCCAGCGCGACTATTTCCATGAAGACGGCAGGACCGCCCTGATCGAGTTGAATACCTTGCGGCGTGAAACGATCGAGATGTTGAAGAACGCCGACGCCGAGACTTGGGAACGCAAGGCGCGGCACGCTATTTTCGGGCCTACGACTTTTCTTGAAGTGGTGGGTTTCATCGCTGAACATGACAGGTTGCATATCCAGCAGGCCTGGTCGATCCTTAGAGGATTATCATAAAGCATCCACCTTTATAAAAGGCGTAATCTGGCGTGACTTTCAGCAATTCCTTGTGTTTTAAGGGACGAGGTGCCTCGTCCCTTATTTTTTAATTTGAAATTCTTAACTTCAGGAGTAAAGGTTTGATGAGAAAACGAGTAGTGATTACCGGGCTGGGGTGCGTCAGCCCTGTGGGAAATAATGTAAAAGATACGTGGGAAGCTTTGCTCTCGGGCAGATCTGGCGCGGCCCCTATTACGGCCTTCGATGCCAGCGCCCACAAGACTAAATTCGCGGCCGAGGTTAAAGGTTTTGACGGCGTGGCGCTCTTCGGAACGCGCGAAGCCCGCAAGATGGATCGCTTCACTCAGTTCGCGACGGCTGCGGCGCTGGAAGCGCTGGAGCAGTCCGCATTGAAGATTGACGATTCGAATCGCGACCGAGTTGGGATCGTGATCGGTTCCGGCATCGGCGGCATTATTACACTGGTCGAGCAATACGAAGTGATGAAGGAACGCGGCCCGGACCGCGTCAGCCCTTTCCTGATCCCCATGATGATCTCCGATGGGGCATCTGGGAACCTTGCCATTCGTATCGGCGCGCGCGGACCTAACATGGCGCTGGCTACGGCTTGTGCCTCCGGTACCAATGCCATCGGTGAAGCGGCGGAGACCATCCGTCGTGGCGCTGCGGATGTGATGGTGGCGGGTGCAGCAGAAGGCGCGATCACGGCCATCTCTATGGCGGGTATGAATGTGATGACGGCGCTTTCCACTCGCAATGATGACCCGCAACACGCCTCACGCCCTTTCGACAAGGATCGCGATGGCTTTCTGATGGGTGAAGGGGCAGGCATCGTCATTCTCGAATCATTGGAACATGCCCTTGCGCGTGGTGTGAATATTCTGGCCGAATTTTCTGGTTATGGTACTTCGGATGATGCCTATCATATCTCAGCCCCGGCTGAGAACGGTGCAGGCGCGGCGATCTCAATGCGCCTTGCCCTCGAAGATGCCGGGCTTAAGCGGGAGGATATTGGTTATATCAACGCCCATGGGACTTCGACCCAATTGAACGATAAGAGCGAAACGGCCGCCATCAAGACCGTCTTTGGCGAACAGGCATACAAAGTACCCGTTTCTTCCACCAAATCCATGACCGGGCATTTGCTGGGCGCTTCCGGCGCGGTGGAAGCGGTCTTCAGCACCCTGGTTCTCCAGAACGACATCATTCCTCCGACCATCAATTACACAACGCCCGATCCGATCTGCGATCTGGATTATGTTCCCAATACCCCACGCAAAGCAGTGGTGGATCATGTCATGTCCAACTCGTTCGGTTTCGGTGGGCACAACGCAACCCTGGTTGTAAGCCGCTACAAATAAGGAGCAAGCATGCCATATGCGCATATCACAGGCTGGGGCATGCAAGTCCCGGAACCTGTTCTTACCAATGACGACATTGCTAAACTTGTCGACACCAACGATGAATGGATCCGCAGCCGTACCGGCATTCGCGAACGCCATATTGCCCGTGAGAATGAATTCCCTTCCACTCTCGGGGTGGAGGCCGCGCTCAAGGCTCTGGAGGTTGCCAACCTCGCTCCCACCGAATTGGATCTCATCATCCTCACGTCCTCTTCGCCGGAATATATCTTCCCTGCCACCGCCTGTCTGATTCAGGACCAGATCGGTGCCACCAAAGCGGGCGCCTTTGACCTGCTTGCGGCCTGTTCCGGTTTTATTTACGCGACGAATATGGCAGCCCAGGCCATCCGTAGCGGCTCCATCAAAAATGCCCTGGTGGTCGGCTCCGAGACTCTGTCGCGCTTTGTCAACTGGAAGGATCGTAATACTTGCATCCTGTTTGGGGATGGGGCGGGAGCTTTCGTTCTGCAAGCCAGCGACAAACCCGGCGGGGTTCTCTCTGCAGTGATGCACTCCGACGGTTCCGGCGCAGACTTATTGACCCTGCCTGGCGGTGGGGCACGCCATCCCGCCACGGAAGCGACCGTCCATGAAGGCAAGCATTATGTCTATATGGACGGCAAGGAAGTCTTTCGTTTTGCCACACGCGTGATGGGGCAGGCTACACAGGAGTCCCTGCAGTTGGCCGGTCTGACCACGGAAGACGTTCAATGGATCATCCCTCACCAGGCGAATTATCGCATCATTGAGACAGCGGCAAAATATCTCAAACTCCCACTTGATCGGTTCGTGATCAACGTGGATCGTTATGGCAATACTTCCACCGCTTCCATTCCGATCGCCACAGTGGAAGCCATTGAAAAGGGCAAGGTCAAAAGCGGCGACAAGATCGTGTTCGTCGGCTTTGGCGCCGGACTTACATGGGGTGCCATGACGGTTGAGTGGACCGGGCCAATTCCGGCAAAGAAGACCGTTCATCCGAATCAATACCGCTTCTTTGCCCGCCTGCGCTCGTTCGCGCGCCGTGTGTTGCGTTACATTGACGGCATCCTTTCACGCCGTGAACTCTAACCAAGTTTTCATCGAATCGTGGTACGATGGAGATGAAATTCAATCAAGGAGTGTCTCATGTTAGGCTTGCCGCGTGGTACCGAATGGATCGTCATTTTACTGATCGTTGTCCTTCTCTTTGGGCCTGGACGCATTGGGAAGGTTGCCGGGGAGATCGGAAAGAGCATCCGGTCTTTTCGTGAAGGGTTGAGCGGCGAAGGCGAGGAAGCAAAGCCTTCTGATAC
>DAOQBX010000109.1:0-6006 GCA_035340155.1 Anaerolineales bacterium
GTGGCCTAACCCCTGACCTGACGATTCTGCTTGATCTGGATGTTGAAGTAGGCTTGGGAAGAAAGAAAAAGGACAACGAGTGGAACCGTCTGGATGCCTACACAGTGGAATTCCACAAGCGCGTCCGCTCAGGATACCTGGAGATGGTCAAAGCCGAGCCGCAGCGTTGGGTCATCGTCAACTCAGAGCAGGCATGGGATGCCGTGCAGGCAGAGTTGAGACGGGTGATCCTCGGAAGGTTGGTCTCGTAGGCCATACCGCACAATTTGATACAATCCCTCCATGCCTACTGACTTGCACCTCTTTTCCACGCCAGGCGAGAGGGATATTCGCTACATCGTTGAAGCCTGCCGCCCATACCTGGAGCACAAGGCTGACCCCGTCCTTGCCTTCCTGCCGCTGGCGTTTTTAGATGGCGAAAGATGGCTGGAATATACAAAGGCCCAATTCAAAGGGCTGGCACGGGTAGAGATCATCAATACCGAATTGATGTCGCAAAAAGAAGTGGAAAACATCCTGCGTGAATGCACCGTGGCCTACATCTCCGGTGGCAACACCTTCCTGCTCAACCATCGCCTGCATACCAGCGGAGTGATGCCCTACTTGAAGAAAAAGGTTCAGGCTGGGTTGCCCGTTGTCGGCTTTAGCGCCGGAGCGATCCTTTGCGGTCCCAACATCCTGACCTCGACCGATATGAACTCCGTGCAAACACCCCACTTCGCCGGGTTGAACGCCAGTCCATTTAATTTCTATGCCCATTACCCGGTTGAGGGTTTCGCTCAATCCATCCAAGACGAATGGTTGAGCGACTATCATCTCTTTCACGACAACCCCATTATCATGATGTGTGACAACGCCTACATCCGCGTTGAGGGCAGGAAGACGACCCTCGTCCGCGGGGAAGCCTACATCCTGCGCAAAGAGCAGGAAAAGGAAAGACTCGCGGAAGGCCAACCGATCGTTTTATAGGAGAACGAACATGTCTGATGAACAATGGATGCCCGGCAACAAACAGGAACTGATGTCTGCCATCAAACGCGAATGGACCGCGCTTCTGAACCTCGCCGAATCCTTGAGCGATGACCAAATGACCGCGCCCGACACTGGAGGCTGGTCACCCAAGGATAACCTGGCGCACATAGCCGAATGGATGAACATCCTGATGGGTTACCACATGGACCGCCGCCCCGCGCATGAGGTCATCGGCGTGAACGAGGAGACCGTCCGGGGCTGGGACATGGAAGTCATCAACCCGGTGCTCTTCGAGAGGAATAAGAACCGTCCGCGTGGCGAAGTGCTGGAGATGTTGACACAGGTTTACGGTCGACTCGAAGCGAAACTTCAAGACACTCCTTTTGAAGACCTGCTCAAGCCGCGTCATGCCGACGACCCGCAGAAACGCCCTGTCCTCATTTGGGTATTGGGTGACACTGTTGAACATTTTCAGGAACACCGCGAAACGATCGAAAAAGGAATTAAGAATTAAACATGACTGCTGACAACGACAAGGACATCCAGGGTTTGAAGGCCGCGGGAAATGTTTGCGCGCGCGCGCTCAAGACCATGATGGAACATGCCAAACCCGGTATGACCACGCTCGAACTCGACCAGATCGGCGAGGACTTTCTAAAGAAGGAAGGCGCAAGATCCGCGCCGCGCGCCATGTATAACTTCCCCGGCGGCACCTGCATCAGCATTTCGCCCGTCATCGCGCACGGCATCCCAGGCGACCATGTCATGCAGGATGGCGAACTCATCAACATCGATGTCTCTGCCGAGTTGGACGGCTACTTCGGCGACACCGGCGCATCAATGGTGGTTGGCACACCCAACCCCGACTACGACAAACTTCTCGAAGCCACTCAAGCCACCCTGATGAAAGCGTTGAGCGTGGCCCGGGCTGGCAAACCGCTCAACCTGATCGGCAAGACCATTCAGCAGGAAGCCGCCAGCCGCGGGTTCAATGTCATCTATGATCTGACCGGCCATGGCATCGGGCGACAACTGCACGAGAAGCCGTCCGCCATTTACAACTTTCACAAGCCCGATGACCGCCGCATGCTGACCGAGGGACTGGTCCTGGCCATCGAGCCTTTCCTCACCACCGGCCGCGGACACGTTGTTGAGAAGGCCGATCACTGGTCGCTCAAGACCGTGGATAACACCATCGCCGCCCAGTTCGAACATACCATCATCGTCACGAAGAACGAGCCCATAATTCTGACCATATAAAATAAAACAGCGCGGACGAATTCGTCCGCGCTGTTGGTTTAAGTATTATTTCTTCTTCCCTAAAAATGCGTGCATGCCTTTGAGCGCCTGCTTCCACTCGGCTTCGGCGTTGAACTTGCGCTGAATATCTTCGGCGCGTTTTTGCATGATGGCGATCACCCGCTCATCCTCGCCCGCATCCAGCCAGAAGCCATGCTGGTTCTCGGTGCAGGTATCCAGTTTCAAGTCATACAGGCGGTATTGGAACTCGTCCAGTTTGGAGCCGCAATGCGGGCATGGATATTCCGTCCGCGACTGAAAGTGGATCAGGGAGCCTTTATGGGTGTCGTCGTCGAAGACCACATCCTCCAATTTATCCAGCTCGTGAAAATCCAGCCACATGCCGCGACAGTTCGGGCAGGAATCCACTTCGAACATGCCTTTGTAGAATTTCTTGTTCAATTCAAAGTTGCATTTTGGACAGTTCATACGATGTCATTGCCAGGGCATTAACCCGAAGCAATCTCCACGACTTGATTGACCAACTCTTCGACCATCACCTCATTGGGAGTCAGGTCGAGCCAGGCCAAAAATTCGGCGTTCCCTTTTGGCCCCAACAGGGACGATTTGACCAGTCCACGCAGGCCGAACCCTTCGTCTTTTGCGAACGACAGCACATCCAACAGCACCTGCCGATGCACTTCCGGGTCGCGGATGACGCCATCGCCACGGGAAACTTCCTTGCGACCCGCTTCAAATTGCGGCTTGATGAGGGCGATGACGCCGCTTCCCACTTTCCACTTCTTGATAACCGGCAACAAAACCTTCAATGATATAAACGATGCGTCCACGCTGACAAGATCGATCTTCTCCGGCAGCGACTCGACGAAGCGGGCGTTGGTCTCTTCCATCACCACCACACGCGGGTCGTTGCGCAACTTCCAATGCAAGATACCCTTGCCCACATCGATGGCATACACTTTGGCTGCACCGCGCTGCAAGAGACAATCAGTGAAACCGCCGGTGGAGGAGCCGACATCTGCGCAGGTAAAACCCGTCACGTCGATCTGAAACACATCCAGCGCGCCTTCGATCTTTTCACCGCCTCGGGATACGAAACGAGGCCCGGTATCCACTGTCAGTGTGGCATTCGGCTGGACCGTGGTGGCAGGTTTGAGCGCGACTTGATCGTTGATCCGCACCTGCCCCGCCATGACGAGAGCCTGGGCTTTGGCACGCGAGTCAGCTAATCCGCGTTCGACGAGCAGGACATCCAAACGAACTTTGGGCATGAAAATATTGTATCAGGTAAAATAGTCTCATGCTCATTGCCTTGCTCAAGACCATGCGCCCCCGCCAATGGGTGACAAAGAACATCTTTATTTTTGCCGCACTGGTTGCCGATAAACAATTATTCAAACCCCAGGCCTTCCTGCATACACTGGCAGGCTTTGCCTTGTTCTGTCTGATCTCCTCCTGCGTTTACATCTTCAACGACCTTGCCGATGTGGAGGCGGACCGCCAGCACCCTGAAAAGAAGAACCGCCCCATCCCCTCCGGCAAATTGCCTGTCCCTGTGGCGCGGCTGGCAGGGTTTGTATTTCTCGTTATCGCACTTGCGCTGGCCTACCTGCTCAAGCCCGCCTTCTTCGCCGTCATCAGCGCATACTTCCTGATCAATCTGGCCTATTCCAAATGGCTCAAGCATGTTCCGATCCTGGATGTGCTCATCATTGCTGCGGGTTTCGTCCTGCGCGTGCATGCGGGCGTCACCCTTATCTCAGTGGAGCGTTTCTCGCCGTGGCTGTATGTGGTGATGACCCTGCTCTCACTCTTCCTTGGCTTTGGCAAACGCCGCGCCGAACTGGCCCTGCTGGCACACGGAGCGGGCACCCATCGCAAAGTGCTCGATGGATACACTCTGCCGCTGCTCGACCAATACATCATGATCGTCTCGGGCGCCACCATTGTGGCCTACTCCCTGTACACCTTCTCCGCGCCCAACCTGCCGGAAAACCACGGCATGATGCTGACCATTCCCTTCGTAGTGTACGCCATTTTCCGCTACATGTATCTCATTGAAGTCAAACATGAAGGCGGCGCGCCGGAGGAGATCCTGCTTTCTGACCGTCCCTTCCAAATCGCCATGCTGATGTGGGTGATCGTCGTTCTGGCGATCTTTTACCTCTCGTGAAATCAACCGCCCCCGGCAAGATCATCCTCTTTGGCGAACATGCGGTCGTCTATAACCGACCGGCTCTGGCTGTGCCGGTCAACCAGGTGCAGGCTGAAGTGGCTGTTGAAGAGTCGGACCAGCCCGGGGTATGGATCAACGCTCCCGACATTGACCTGCACTCCGACCTTTCCTCGCTTCCCCACGACCATCCCATTGGTTCGGTGATTCTGAAAGTTTTCCGTCTCTTCGACATTTTCCACCGTCCCGATATGACCGTGACCGTCCGTTCGACCATCCCGGTCGCTTCGGGGTTGGGGTCTGGAGCGGCGGTTTCTGCAGCACTGGTGCGCGCACTGGCGGAATTCCTCGGCCAGCCCATGACCAACGAACAGGTTAACGCTGTGGTCTTCGAGATCGAGAAGATCCATCACGGCACTCCCTCCGGCATTGACAATACTGTCATCACCTACAACATGCCGGTCTATTACACGCGTGAGCAGCCCATCGAAACCTTCAAATGCGGCAAACCCTTCACCATTGTCATTGGCGATACTGGCATCTCTGCACCGACCAAAGAATCCGTAGGCGATGTACGCCGCTTGTGGCTGCGAAATACCAGTTACATTGAAGAGATCTTCGATGAGATCGCGCAGATCGCTTTGATCGCACGCCGCTCCATCGAAAGCGGACATCCCGAACTGCTCGGCGAATTGATGGAGCATAATCACCAATACCTTCAGCAACTGAGCGTATCCTCGCCGGAACTGGATGTGTTGGTGGCGGCAGCACAAAGGGCCGGGGCCCTCGGCGCCAAACTCAGCGGCGGAGGCCGCGGGGGCAATATGATCGCCCTCGTAGACCCGGCTTCAGCGGAGTCTGTGGCGGCGGCATTAATGTCCGCAGGCGCAAAACGGACCATCATCACGGAGATCCGCTAGTTTCATCTTCTTAACATCTCATGAATAAAAAATGGTTTGCTCCCGTCCTGCCCTATCTTGCTGTTTGGGTGGGATTATTCGTTTTTAAAAATGTATGGCTGGCATTGGTCGGGTTTCACCTCGCCATCGGACTGGCCCTGATCCTCCTGCGCGCAACACTTCCATTTGATACCCTTATTAAGAACCAACAGCGAGGATACATTTTGGCCAGTATGCTGATCTGCATCCTGAGTGGACTCGGCTTGCTCCTGTTGTGGAATGTACTTGGAGTGGCAAATGACCTGCACGAGCAATTAATCCCGCTCGGCCTGAACGAGCGAACCTGGGCCGGGTTCATCGCCTACTTCACACTGGTCAACCCGTGGGTGGAGGAATATTTCTGGCGCGGAGTATTGGGCAGCGATACCTCCTGGATCTACATCGGCGACCTGATCTTTGCCGGATATCACACCATGATCCTGTGGGAGAAGGTTCCCTTCAGTTCGATCTTGATCGCTCTTGTGGCGTTGGTCTTTGCAGGCTGGTTCTGGAGGCAACTCTATTGGCGAGACGGCGGCCTACTTGCGCCAGTACTTGGGCACATGGCCGCGGACCTTTCGATCCTGCTGGTCGTTTATACTCTGGCTGGGTAAATCTTCATGAACATTCTCGCTCTCAAATTGATCCTCGCGCCGATCATCA
>DAOQBX010000110.1:0-5989 GCA_035340155.1 Anaerolineales bacterium
CGTCAGGTGCAGGCCCTCTTCCACCGCAGAGTTCCCGCCGCCGATGACCACGATCTCTTTCGCGCCTTTATAGAACGGACCATCGCAAGTGGCGCAAAAATGAATCCCCGCGCCGATGTAATCTTCCTCGCCTGGAACATCCAACCTGCGGTACGATGCGCCGGTTGCGATCAACACCGCGCGCGAATGATAGTGCTTTCCATCCGAAGTGTAGACTTCGTGATAGCCGTCCTCAGATTGCAAGCGTTCCACATCCACGGCCTGTAAGATCTCCACGCCGAATCGACGCGCCTGTTGTGTGACCCGCTCCGAAAATTCCTGCCCGCTGATCCCCTCCGGGAAGCCGGGAAAGTTATCCAACCCGACCGTGATGGCTGCCTGGCCTCCCAACCCCGAGCGCTCGATCAACAACACCTCTGCACCTTCGCGGGCGGCATAAATGGCGGAGGTCAAACCGGCCGGGCCGCCACCGATGATGATCAGGTCGTAATAGGTCTTTTTTGCCTCGGTCTTGAGCCCGAGTTTTTTTGCCAGTTCCGCATTGGAAGGCTCTACAAGAAACGAGCCGTCTTCGAACACAATGGTGGGGATGATACGCTTGCCGTTATTCTTTTTTAAGACCAGCGCTTCGGCTTCTTTGTCCTGCTCGATATCCACCCAATTAAATGGAATAAATTGCTCGCCTAAAAATTTTTTCGAACGGCGACAGTCCGGGCACCAATAAGCGCCGTATACAGTGATCCTGGCCTCTGTCATTGAGTCCTCCGTAAAACAAATGGATGGGCGATCAATGCATAGTCGCCTTGGTCTCTTGTTTCATTACGTCAGAAGACTGTAGTACTTTATGGCCTCCCATGTCCCCGGGTGTTGGAGGTGTTTTCATTTTGGCGGCAGGGTCAATGCGAACTCGATCCCGGCCTTTACCCAGGCGCTGAGTTGAGCGCTGCTCTCGCATCCTTTCGGCTCCACCATCAGCCAGCCTTTCATCGGCCTGGGACCGCTTTTCATGGTGAATAGTTTGACATGCTTGCGTTTGAGCAGCGCCTCATAGTCTTCAAGGCTGACTCGTACGATCAGGTCATCCCCAAGAATGCCGCAAGCCATATTACCCTGAAGCATATACCCCACACCGCCGAACATTTTCTTTTCTACAAAGGGCAGGCCTTGCAATTCCGCGCGAATGCGCTCGGAAAGTTTTTGGTCGTAAGTCACCTCTGCCGCCTTTCAATATTTCAGGAACGCCTGTAGGAATTGAATGTACTCGTCGAATTTTTCATACATCGGAAAATGCCCGCATTGATCGAGCAATACAAGATCGGCAGTCGGAAATTCCTTCTTAAACAGATGTGCCTGCTTCACTGGCACCGTGCCATCCTGATTCCCAAAAAGGACCAGTGTTGGCGCAAGGATGTCTTTCAAGGCAGGCGTAAGGTCGGTGGTATTGAGTGAATCCCAGGCTTTGGGGGTCGTAAAGGCGATTTCCCGATTGAATGCCATTTGCCGGTCGAGTGCCCACAGATCATAGGGCACCCCGTGAATATCATGGAACCATGGGCGAAAAACAAAATATGAGAACGCCCGTGATCTTTTTGAGAGAGACAGGGAGGCTGTGTAAAGATTCGGGATCTTGGCACCTATGGCCACTGTTTGGCGCGTGAAATTTTGCGCCCAGGCTGAGAGATCCCCCGTCACTACACCGGCGATGCTGATCAATTTTTGAACGCGTTGGGGGGCGGTCTTGGCGGCGAGATATGCAGCGACCTGCCCGCCCATGGAATGACCCATGAGAGTGAAACGCTTAAAGCCGAAGTGGTCTGCCACCTGCAGGGCACGTTCGGCTTGTTTGGCGATGGAATAGTCTTTGTCTTCCGGCTTGTCGCTTTCTCCAAATCCCAATTGATCTATTGCGATGCAATGAAATCTGTCCTTCAAAACATCCATTGTCCGCGCCCATACGCCTTTGTGAGACATGATGCCGTGCAGGAGCAATAAGGGTGGACTTTCTGCCGACCCCGCCTCAATGTATGCAATGTGATTGCTTTCGATCTCAAGCCAGGTTGGCATCTTTATCCAGTCCCGAACTGCCGATCGCCCGCATCTCCCAAACCGGGGACAATGTACGCGCGCTCATTGAGATGGTCGTCAATGGCAGCCACGTAAATGTCGATGTCGGGATGTGCTGTCTGCATCGCCCTGATCCCTTCCGGTGAGGCGATCAGCCCAACGTATTTGATCTTGGTCACGCCCCAGCGCTTGAGCACTTCTGCAGTAGCGGTGGCAGAGCCGCCAGTGGCAAGCATCGGGTCGAGGATCAGGCAGACCGAAACGCGCGGCTCAAGCGGAAGTTTGTTGTAATATTCCACCGGGCGCAGCGTATGCTCATCGCGATACAGGCCGATGTGCCAAACTTCGGCACCGGGCATTAATTCCCAAAAACCTTCCACCATACCCAAACCCGCGCGCAACACTGGAACAAGGCCGATCTTTTCCTTCAATTCCTGGCCGGTCATTCTGGCGAGCGGGGTGTCGAATTCGCGTGACGTGGTCGCAAGGTCAGCGGTGGCTTCATAAGCGATGAGCATGGCGATCTCGCGTACCAGTTCGCGGAATTTTTTTGGTTCGGTGTTTTTGTCGCGCAGGCGTGAGAGTTTATGCAAAACGAGCGGATGGGTGGATGCATGGACGGTGGACATGAAATTCTCCTCAGAAGTGATGCACTAATTATATAATAGGGTTTGTAAGATAGGTAAAAGGAGATCAAGAATGAACGGAAACGATTTTATGGCATGGGTGCTGCGCTCGCCGTTCCACGGAATGTTAAGCAGCGGCATGATGCTCATCACAATAACCGGGCGAAAGAGCGGAAAGAAATACATCACCCCGGTGGGGTATTATCGCGAGGGGGAATTTTTGTGGGTCATCACCAGCCGCGAACGAACATGGTGGAAGAACTTGCAAGGCGGCGCCAATGTGGAACTGCTGCTTCGCCGCCAGCCGGTAATGGCCTACGCCGAGCCTGAACTCGAATTAAAAGCCGTCGCGGCACGCATGGTCGAATATTTGCGCCACATCCCACAGGCAGCCAGTCGTATGGGAATCCGCATGGAAAACAGCCAGCCAAATGACGACGATATTGCCCGAACGGCAAAGGATCGATTATTCGTACGGATCAAATTAGCGAAATAGATTGAGCATAAAAGGCAGTGCGCCGAATGCCAAACAAATAAAGAACCCAACCATGAAAATAGTAAGACAGGTGGGAAGTAACCAGCGGATCCAGGTCCAGTAGGCGTATGTATTCCAGGCTTTGATGGCGATGGGCTGAGCCTTGCGAAGCAGGTCCGGCGCTTCTTTTTCCAATCTGGAAGTGGGCATTGCCTTCGGTGGTTTGGATTCAACTTTTGGCTTGGCCCGGATGCGCGCTTCCTCTGGAATGGTGAGATTGACGCCACAATAGGAGCATATCATGCGGATCTCCCCCGCATCCGGTTCATTGGGACCGCCGCAAGCTGGGCATGAAAAAATTTTAGTCATGGGTAAGCCTCCCAGGGAAATTATACTTAATAAAAAAATCGCGGGCGGGAATTGTCCGCGATTTTTTTATTTGAAGCATCTAAAAGGCTTGATAGACGGCCCAAAGACTGAAGCCCACCACAATAATGATGATCAGCATCACAAAAGCAGTGATCCCACAACTTAACCCAATGGACCATTTGGTGACCGTTTTGGCTGTATCTGCGTAGCTGGACATTATCGGGGCGATCTGGGCGTTGACATAGCTTGCGCCTGAACTAACTTCGTAGACTTGAGAACTGGCTAGACCTTCCACGGTGCGTCTTGCATCTGATTCGCTGATCGAGGAAAAGCTCATGTACTTTTTTACCGCTTCCTCTTTCTTTCCCTGCTGGGCGAGCTGTACTACCTGAGACCATTGCGCTCCATAGCCGAGCATTTGGCCCATGTCCAACCCGCTGAAAAGGTTGCCTTGGGAGGCGGGTTCTTCTGTTTTGGCCTTTTTTAGGTTCTCGGGAATGACCACCGAAGTTCCGCAATATGGGCATTTCATGGAACTCTCCCCGGTGGGAGGATCCATGGGCCCTCCACAGGCTGGACATTTGAGTAACTTCATTGTGAAATCTGACATGGCATCCTCTTTTTCGGCGATACCGGGATTATACGCTCGCCAACGTTTTGGAGGATATGTTACATTCGTACTAATGATTCCAATGCATAGCAACAAGGGGTAGAATCAAAATAGCCAACAAGAGGAGATTCCCATGACTGAACAATTCACTTTCGGTGGAGAGATCGTTTGGAGGCCAAGCCCCTGGCATATTGAAGATGCCAACCTGACCACCTTCATGCGCGCTTACGGCATTAAGGATTTTGACGCGCTTATGCAAAGATCCACCGGCGATGTAGCCTGGTTTACCGACGCCGTGTTAAAGACACTCGGAATCCAATTCTATAAGCCCTATTCAAAAGTAATGGACCTCTCCGAAGGGATTCAATTCCCTAAATGGTGTGTGGGTGGAAAAATGAATATCGTCCACAACTGCGTGGATAAATGGGCGGAGAATGAAATGGAAAAAAGGAAGACTGCCATCCTGTTCGAAGGGGAGGAAGGGGTGACCCAAACTTTGTCCTATGAAGTTCTATATGGAGAAGTCAACAAGGCTGCGAACGCGCTCCGTTCATTGGGACTGGGAAAAGGCGATGCCATTGGCCTGTTCATGCCGATGACCCCGGAGATCGTTGTTGCTTTGCTGGCTATTGCCAAGATCGGTGGAATCATCCTGCCGTTGTTTTCCGGCTATGGCGCGGGCGCGATCGTCTCGCGTCTGATGGATGCGGAGGCAAAGGCCCTCTTCGCAGCGGATGGTGCTTTCCGTCGCGGCAAAGCAGTTGAAATGAAATCCATTGCCGATGAAGCAGCGATGCAAATTCCCACCTTGAAGCATATGATCGTCTTAAAGCGAACCGGCCAGGAGATCAACATGCGGCCTGGAAGAGATCATTGGTGGCATGAACTGGTGCCGTTGCAAAAAGCGACTGCTCATACTGAGATCACAGATGCCGAAGATCCGCTTATGATCATTTACACTTCCGGCACGACCGGCAAGCCGAAGGGAGCGCTTCATACTCATTGCGGATTCCCGGTCAAGGCGGCACAGGATATGGCCTTTGGCACGGATGTCCATCGCGGGGATGTCATTTATTGGATGACGGATATGGGTTGGATGATGGGGCCGTGGCTGGTGTTTGGAAGCCTGCTGCTTGGAGCGACCATGTTTCTCTATGATGGTGCACCGGATTTTCCAGCGCCGAACCGTCTGTGGGAATTGGTCGAGAAGCACAAGATCAATCAGATGGGTGTTTCGCCGACCTTGATCCGGTCATTGATTCCCCAAGGGGATAACCATTTTCGAAAGCATGATCTTTCTTCGATCAAGTGCTTCGCTTCTACTGGCGAGCCGTGGAACCCCGACCCGTGGATGTGGCTGTTCGAAAAGGTTGGCGGCTCGCGGGTGCCCATCATCAACTATTCCGGTGGGACCGAGATTTCGGGCGGGATCGTGATGGGGAATCCGATCCTGCTGCTCAAGCCGTGTGCATTCTCTGCGCCATGCCCCGGTATGGCGGCAGATGTGCTTGATGAGACCGAGAGATCGATTCAAAACTCGGTCGGTGAGTTGGTCATCAAAGCCCCATGGATCGGGATGACACGCGGCTTTTGGAAGGATCGCCAACGATACTTGGATACTTATTGGTCGCGTTGGGAAAACACCTGGGTTCATGGTGATTTCGCAGCGGTTGATGTGGACGGCTTGTGGTACATCCTGGGGCGTTCGGATGACACGATCAAGATCGCAGGGAAGCGCCTGGGTCCCGCAGAGGTGGAGTCGATTCTTGTGCGGCATGAGTCTATTGTGGAAGCGGCAGCGATCGGCGTTCCGCACGAGGTCAAGGGGAGTGAACTGGTTCTGTT
>DAOQBX010000111.1:0-5983 GCA_035340155.1 Anaerolineales bacterium
GCCATCCAGCGGGTTGATAATGGATCCAAGAATGTTCGGCGGCGGCAGCACCTCAAAGGAGACCGAAGCGCTCGCGCTCAACCCCGCCGAATCCGTTGCAGTGAGGGTCAGTGTGCGTGTGCCCGGCGAATTAAAGGTCACGTTGGCCCGTTCGCACTCTGATACTGGAAATGGATCCCCGGACTGATTACTGGTCCATTTACAGATCAGGTTCGATCCATCCGGGTCGTAGGCCGTGGCGCGCAATTTCAACGACTCGCCCTGAAAGACCTGCGTGCCCTGGTTGGGGCTTTGAATGGATACGCTTGGAGGCTGGTTCCTGCCTTCTGCAAAAGTGGCGCAACTTTTATACAATTCCTTTTGGTAACGAAGTTTGATGACCTTCACAGAGTCGATGCCCACAAAGAGCCAGACGCATCCTTCAGCGCGCCACAAGACTCCCGGCTCTGAGGGCAGCCCTGAAAGGTTGGCACGGAAATACGGCCCGGCCTCGAGGCTGGCGTACGGCCCGATCGCGCCGTATAGCAGCAATTCAAATTCGCCGCCGATCACACCGCGTAATTCCACCCGGTTGCCGAACCTGGGCGTGGGTTTGAGGAAATCAAAAGAGGCTTCGCTCAGATCCTTGAAGCCATCGTCCGAGTTGTAACTAAAGCCTGCCGCCAAGGTGAGTTTCTGCCCGATGGCATACTCCACTTTCGAGGTCAGCACACCATCGCCTTGCAGGTAAATGCTCAAAATGGGCGTGAACACCACCGGCACGGGACCGATCCAAAAGGTAAGCGGACTAAATTCATGCCGGGCGATCTCCACCCGTTTATTGAAACTGGTCGCGTCGCCCTGAACCGCGAGCGATACATTTTCGAGGATGGCGATGCGCGTCATAAAATTGAGATCGGGGATCTCGGCGCAGACCCCGAAGACCTTGTCGTTGCAGGAGATATTAACGTCCGCTTCAAGCTTCGGCTCGAGGCTGGCATTGCCAACGGCTTTGACCCTCCCGCCTGTGCCGAAGTCTGTGTCAATGGAGTATGAGAATGCATCCGGCCGGTATGCCGCCGAAGAACGGAAAGCCAGACCATGGTTGCCCTCCGCATTCGTTGACGGGTTGAAGGTCACGCCGGGATACACCCAGGTGGTCTTGACGTCTTCAGGCTTCAAGTCTTTGACAAAAGAGACCCGGCCCTCATGCACGGCTTCGATCAATTGCGCATCTTCCGTTTCGACGATGAGCTTGCCGCCTTCGTTGCGGACATTCTTCACTTTGCGCAACAAACCATAAGGCGCGGGCCCAAGCGCATCGGAGACCAGGATATCACCCGGAGCCAGCGCCTCCAGCGCCGGTGTGACCCGGCTAAAGGTGACAACCCCCTCAGTGGAGACACTTTCCATTGCAGATTGAACCTCCGCATCCATGACCTTGGTGGTGGGCGGAATGAGATAGCCTTCCGGTGTGGCGGTGATGCGGGTGGCCGGATTGGTTGTAGTTGGTGAGGGGGTGACGGGACGGTTGGAAGGCAGGTTGCAGACCGTGGTCAACAACAGGATCAGGATGGAGGTCCACACAGCCCGAGACGGGGATCTTTTCATAAGCACTCCTTCTTCAACCTCTAAAATAAGTGATGGACGCCACAGCCAATGCTGTCCTTCCATCCCATCGTCAAACCGATAAGGACTACTTTTTAAGAGATGCTTGCACTATCCGGTTGCGCTAGTTTCGATCCGCGTCAACCAGGCGCGCACATCCTGTTCGTGGTCGTCGTGGAAATGGTCAAAAATATAACCAGGCTGGACGCGCCGATCGTTCATGCACACAAAATAATACCTGTGTTCTCCCTGACGCACAATATCGATACGAACATCCTCAGGGAGTTCTTCCATCGCTGTGAAGAGCCGTTGAAACATGTGACGCGCTTCCTCCAGGATCGCACGCGCCGGGCGTTCGTGGTTGGCTTCATAAAGATACGCATTGATCTCGTCATCGTTCTGTAGATGCGCGGGCCACGGCGGCGGAGGTTCGGGTTCGTTGAGGAGCAAGGCTTGCAGGTCGGCAACAGAACGCACCCCATCCGGGTTCAGGTGTGCGACCAGGTCTTTGAAGGACCACGAGCCGTTGACACCAGCCTGATCCATGCGGGCCGGGCCGACACGTTCGAGCAGGGCCTCCCATTGCCGATGCTCTTCCCGCAGCCAATGAAGAAGTTCAGATCTATTCATGGGAATGCCTGCCTTGTCATCCAGAAACGGATGCGCTGCGAATGGACGCTACCATTTGTCGGATCGCGTCAACCACGATATCCGGCTGGTCAATTTGTATTCCATGTCCGCTTTTTTCAGCAACCATTAGTTGGCTATTGGACGATAGTGTTCCCAATTCCATTTGGAGTTCCTGCCAAACGATTTCAGCCTGCCGGGATTGTTCGGCCGGCATGGATGCGAATAGATCAGGAATGCCGTGCCGGATAACGGTCAGTGGAATATCTCCCAGTGAACCGGTCGCGCTTAATTGCCTGTCGCTTTCACCGCTGGCGGCCAATTCGTCCAGGTTGTTTTGAAAGTACCTGGGCTGAAACCCCACTTCAAGATACGTGGTTCGTATTTCGGGCGGCAATTTCATGACGATCGGAGGCGCGGCTTTCTCTCCCATTAATTTACCCAGCAAATTCAGCATGCCCAATCGCGACGCCAGCAACATGAATTGATACATTCCTTTTCCGGCCGTTTCCAATCTTTTCCAGGCGGGCGGCATTTTTGAGTTGATGGCTTCGTGTCTCGCATCCAGCAAGATAACGCCAGCTACTTCTTCAGGGAATTTTTTGGCAAAGAGTCGGGCGGTGTGCCCCCCAAAAGATGCGCCAACCAGGACATAAGGTTTTTTGATCTCTGCCTTGGCCAACAACGTATGCAACTCTGTCACGATCTGTTCGCTTGTGCGGGGTTGGGGACCGGGTTCGCTCCAACCGAACCCGGCGCGGTCGTATGAACACGCCTTCGTAAATTTGGCCACTTCGGTTTGGACCAGATTCCAATCCAGGGACCAGCTTGCGCCGCCGGATTCAAATATGACGGAGGGGCTGCCTTCGCCCATGGAATGGATATGCAGCTGATGACTGCCTATGTTCACTAATTTGCCGACGGGAGGGTGAAGGGTGGGACTCATGCGAATGATCTCCTTAAATCCATGAAAAACGTTCTGGGCCCGCTTTGATACACGCCTCGTTTCGCGGATAGAAAATCCGTCAACCAGAATGGGTGCATTTCCCATATATCAGGTTACACATCATCCTGGCTTTTTCAGTACGTTTTATTATCTGCTGCTCTTATCCGCAACAGCATCATTGAAATCATTTTCATGAACTATCAACAAACGCTTGCCCTGCCTTCTTAAATTTACAGCCGCTTCTACTTTTCTGCCATAACACGCATAAGCCCAACACGGATTGCCGTCAGCACCAATAACCAAATAGTTGATTGAAGATGATATGGAATTTGTTACCTTACCACCCAAACTTGTAACTATTTCATTTAATTCCTTTCTTGTTCGTTTAGAAGAAGCGCCAGTAAAACAAAAAACGGAGTTTTCAAATTCAATTTCTGGACATACAGCGCATAAACCTTGTAAGGTTACTTCGGAAGGTTCTGGTACTTGAGATATGACGCGATTATCTTGAGTAGAAACAAATTCGCTAAAAAAGGTCATGAGTAAACCATGCTCTTTTTCATCAATACGTTTATCTGCCAATACGGCAGTTATTATGCTGTCAACTTCGTCGTACGGCCAGCAAGTCTTCAAATGCTCGTGTTCTGAAAGCCAATCAGATAATCCTGAAAGTTCATCAACCGTTATCATGCCATCCCCTGCAATTCCGCCCATAAGAGCATGAAGGCGTTGCATATCTGCGGTTGTGACTTCGTAATACTCAGTTGAACGAAGTTTTTCGCACAGCCAAACAATATCATCACGTTCGTCAATCGATAAAACACTATCTTTAAGCGCATTTGAAACAATGGGGATAAGTTCATTGAAAGGATGTTGAGTCTGATATTCTTCTTGTTCTGAAATCCATTGAGCCAAATAATTTAATTCATCATCGTTGATTTTTAAATCAGCAGAAATACCTTCCACTATTCCTAGCAAAGAATTGATAGACTTATCGAGTCTCGATTTGCTCGTAAAAATATAATATGGCCGTATATCTTTTTTCATTTTGTACTCCCTTTCCTATTTACCAAGCGATGAGTCATTTATTACCTGAACTATTCGACCTAACTCCCCAAGTGGGTAACTACCGAACCATTCGGCAAATCTTACAATAAACACATTATACGCCCCGGACTGAAAAAAACTACTCCCCGTTCCACTCGATGTCGAAGGTCGAAGCCTCGAGGGCTGAAATGCCCTGCCTGAGTCCCAGCAGCCCATACGTGAGGATGCTCCATCCCTGCAGCAGGAAGGGCAGTGGGTCGCGCAGGTCCAGCAGCACATCGTCGCTGTGCAGGAAGGTCCGCAGCCACGCGCCGAAGCGTCCCTGCGCCAGGGCCAGCGGCAGGCCATAGGCCAGCATCGCCGTGCCCAACATGCGCGACATGTTCGCATACGGCGTAACGCACTCCATTTCAGGGTTGAAAAAAGACTCCACAAAACGCGGGTTGGGGGTCAGCAAATGCGCCCCGCTCGTCGCGCGCGGGTTGCACTCCAACGCCACGGTCTCGCCGTTCGGCGTCTCAATGAAATCGAAGGCCATCTGGCTCGTCACCCGGTGATGCTCCACAAAGGTCCGCACCCATTCGTAAACCCCCGCATGCTCCACCGGCTCGAAGGCGATCGTCGCACCCTGCCCAGCCGTGAAGACCGTCGGGTAGGCCGCATGCGCCGTGATGCGCCCATGCTGGCAGATCGAATAGCTGCATAACAACCGTCCGCTCACGAACTCCTGCGCCACCCACGGCGCATCGAACGTCAGCGTGGACAAAGCCTCTTTTAACGGAGCCCGCACCAAGGTCCGCGCCGCGAAGCGCGAATAGACCGGCTTCAGCACCACCGCCCGCCAGCGCGCATAGGCCTGTAACAGATCGTCGCGGCTGGTCACCAGCATCGTCCCCGGCACGCGCAGCCCCAGTCCCGCCGCCGATTCAACGAAGGCCCACTTGTTATGGAAGAGGTTCAATTTGGGCAAAGGCTCGCTGAACACGCGGCACGGGAGTTGCCCCGTCCCTTTTGCGATGTGAAAGACCTCCTCACAGGTGGGGATCAACCACTCGATCTGATTCCGTTCGATGACGCTCCGCAACGCCGCCAGGAACGCTTCAGGCTCAAGACGCGGAGCGGGCACCACAAAATTGGCCTTCACCGCCGCCGAAGGCTGGCTCACATGTCCTCGCAGCGACTCGGCCATGAAGACCTTATGCCCCGCGCGTTGGAAGGCGCGCGCCAGGTCGAGCGTAACGGGCGCCCGCCCGCCGGTAAAAAGGATGTTGGCCATATGTCTTGTCGTACGGGCGATGCGATGCATCGCCCGTATGGATCAAAACGTCAACACCATCCCGCCGATGGACAAGCCCGCGCCCGTGCCCACCAGCAGCACCTTGTCGCCGCGCCGGATGCGCTCATCGCGCACGCCCTGATACAGCGTGACCGGGATCGAAGCCGCCACACAGTTACCGAGCGTCTCAATGGTGCGGACGATCTTCTGCTCCTGCCAGCCGAAGCGCTCCAGCATCATCAACCCGACCTTGCTGGCCTGGTGCGGCACGATCACATCGATATCCCGCATGCCCTTCGACAAGCCGGGGTAGAGTTCCTCCAAAAATTCGTGCGCAATGCCGCGCACCATCCGCAGCACAGCGGGGCCATCCATATGAAAAAGATCATCCTCCGGCTTGTGTCCTGCAAAGCGCGGATGCAGGCGCGAGCCGCCGCCCATGATGGTGGTGAGATAAGCGCCTTCGCCGTAAGTCTTGAAATGCGCGTTATGGATCTTCG
>DAOQBX010000112.1:0-5977 GCA_035340155.1 Anaerolineales bacterium
CCCCACCCTCCCCTGCCCCACCGGCTGCCCGTCGATCTTGACGATCGGCACCACGCCCCGCGAACTGGATGTGAGAAAGGCTTCGTCGAATCTTTCCCCGATCAACGGCGCGCGGTAGTCAACCGACATCCCCTCCCCTCTTGCCAACCGCAGCACGGCACGGCGCGTCACCCCGAGCAGAATGCCTTTTTGCGCCGTGACCAAAGCGGCCCCGGTCTTTCCCTTATGCCGGATACCATAGAAATTGGAGGTCATGCCTTCAAGGATGCGACCGTTATGAGTTAGCAAGATCTCAAAGACATCACCCTGTACCAACTTCCGCTGTTCGGCGCTCCTGGTGATGAAATCCGTGCCTTTGATGCGCGGATCGCTGCGTGAGACCGTGGATGTAATGACATGCACACCGTCACGATAGACCGACTCGGGCAAGGGGATGAAAGGTTGGATCCCAACATAAACATCCCCAGTGTCCCTGGTCAGGATCAGACGTACGCGAGCCTCGCCCTGAATGGTCTCCTGCACAAGCCTGGCCACCTGGTTTCGAAGACCTCGTTCTGCAATGGAAGGATGCAGACCCACCTCGGCCGCCGGCAGGTACAACCTATTAAGATGAGCCTGTAGACCGAGAACACGAGTCCCCTGGGCGAGGGTGCTGAAGGTGGTGTAAAAACCCCGGGAGAGTTTCCCGGTCAACTCGTCGAGAGAAGAAGGGGTGATGTCGAGAGCGACCGCTTCGTTTTGACTGATCCAAAATCCTTTGATAGCCATACATAAATTATAATTCTTTGGATGAGTGCCAAGCAGCCCAGTTACCAGCAAGCCTCACAACTCACCGCCAACGATCTGCGGACGGTGGCAAAGACCATCTCGGCCCATCAACTTTCGCGCCTTTCATTGCCGGAAGTGGAAGCCGTGGTGCAATTGGTTTCGAAGGTCATCCCGGCGGGGAATGTGCCCGGCATGATCTTAAGCGGGCTGGCGCGATTGCCCGGCCGCAGGATCCCATCTCAAAAGTTACATCAAGATGTCAACGCTCTGTTCAGCGGCGTGGAGCAGATCTTAGACAAAGCCGCGTTCGGTGCATTCTTTGCCGGACCAGCGGCCATCCTTTGGGGGTACCAAAACCTGCTCAAACTGGCCGGCAAAGACCCGGAGTCTGCCTTCCCGGAAGGCATGTGGCAGTTCTATGCCGATTATGCCTTGCGGGAAGATACGGCCCGCCACACCAACGAAACTCATGGGTTTGATTCGATCCTCAAAGAGAACAATATCCTGCTCGATAAGACAGACAGGTTGACAGCCTGGTTCATGGCGGCGGTTTCCTGCCTGCATCAATACCCGGCGCTGCTGGAGAATGAGTGGCGCGAACGTGTCTCGATCTCCCTGCTGGAAGAGGCGCTGCGTGCCGCTTCACTGGAGACGCAGCCAGCCAAGCGCATCTATCGTGAATGGGAGATCATCCGTCCCTATCGCCGCAACGAAGATGCCGCCCTTTTCGATTACCCTCATTATCGCCGCAAGAAATTCGAGCAATTCCTGCAGGACAAAACACAAGGGATGCCGGAATCCGTAAGAGCGGAGTGGGAAGCGAAAGTACAGCATGCCGTTCAACAGGAACTGGCGGCCTACCAGCAGCAAATGTCGATCGTAGCCTATCTGGAGCCTGGGCTCTATGGCGAGGCTCGGGAAGCCATAAATTTATCGGACGCGAAGATCGGTATCGTCCATAACGATAGTTATTATCTGCTGCCCGTCTGTGAAGAAGGTTCCTCCAAGCCGCTCGATGTGTTAACCGCCCGGGAACAAATTGCTGCCCTGCTTTCTTCCGCTCCCGCCTCCCCTTCCCAGGTCTCGTCGTTGGCGAAGGTCCGGCGATCTGCGCTGGCAGGTTTGCGCAATAAATTGAATCCGATGCTCGTCACAGAGTTGGATAATTTAAAGTTCGCGCCCATCCTGATCTCCACGGACCTGCGGGCGCGTGCCCTGCCGCTCTCCGAACTCCGACAGTCAGAGCGCGGCGTCGGCTCGCATGCGCTGACCGTCTTCGATACCGGCGAGACCTTCGTCTTTGATCAGTCTCACATCTTCTTTGACGGCGCCTGGGGGACGGCCCTGTCTGAGATCATGACGAACGAAGCGCTTTCATGGGCGCATTATTTGAGCCTGCTGCCCTCCCCTACCCCAGCCCAAACGCGGATGTACACTTCGCTGTCCTTGCAACTCTCTCCCACCGACCTTGACCTGGTGAAACAGGCCCCACACATTACCCCTGAAGCCGGGGCCGAGTCTGAAGCGGTGGACCTCAAGGCTTGTATCGCCCTGCGAAAGGCTTTCAAACAGCGCAATGACCTGATCGACATCACAATCAACGACCTGTTGATCCTGTACCGCGCAGTCCATGCCGCCACATACAGCCCCACACCAGGATTGATGAAGGAGATCAGTGCTTTATCCGCAAGCAGATCTGACGTTGCGGTTAACCTTCGCAGGGTGTTGGAGGATATCAGCCGGGTACCACCGGCGATCCTTATTCCCATGGATGCCAGCCTGCGTTCACCGCGTGACCGGGTCTATCCGCTAAATGTTGAACCGCCGGTCAAGGAACTGAATTTATTGGAATTGCACGCCAGGACCATAAAATTACTTGATGCATATGAAACGTCAACCGGCAGAGACCAGGCGGATATCTTTACAGCCTTCAAGCAAATGCAGAAAGTCTACCTGGCTACATTGGCCGGGTTTGGCACGTACCTTGCACGCGCCAAGGAGATGGCCATCCTGGGCCAGACTCCCGCTTCCGGTGCGATCAAACTGCTGGCTCACCTGCCGACACCCTTGCAGCGGCTGCTGGATAAAATTCCTGAACGCTTCGAAGTCCTCAACGATCTTATAAAAGGCAATGAAGTCTTCTCGAACGTGGGAGCCGTGGTGTCTGCCAGTACGCTGACCCGCTTCATGACAGCGAAGGATGATAATGAGCACAAGCAACTGGTCTGGGGTATCCTCACAGATGCACAATCCATTATGCGAATCCATTTGCGCGATTTTCGGCCCCATGTCGCGGTGCTGCTCTCCATTGGCCGAAAAGACCTTGCCAATTTGATCGCGCAAGACTACCTTGATTCCTACGCCAGCGGATTTAATCAGTTCATACGCGACCTGTCCCGTATTACAATAGCAAAGCAGACATCATGAGATCATCATTCCTCGACAGTCGGTTAACGTTATGAAAGACCCGTTGCTCGGCGCGCAACTGGCGAATTTCCGTGTCGATCGCCTGCTTGGGCAGGGAGGCATGGCCTCGGTCTATTACGGCCAGGACATAAAATTACACCGCCCGGTGGCGATCAAGGTGCTGGACAAACGCTACAAGAATCACCCCGCCTACGCGGCGCGCTTTGTAAATGAAGCGCGCATGATGGCGAAATGGCACCATGAGAACATCATCCAGATCTATTATTCGGATGAAGAATCCGGTTTTCCCTACTATGTCATGGAATATGTGGATGGGCAGGACCTATCCGCGATCATCAGCCAGTATCAGGAACAAGGCAAGTTGATGCCGATCGCCGAGGTGCTGCGGATCAGCCGCGCGATCGCTTCCGCCCTGGATTATGCCCATCAGCATGGGGTGATCCACCGCGATGTAAAGCCATCGAACATCCTGCTTTCCAAAGACGGCCGCATTTTGCTCGGGGATTTCGGCATGGCGCTTGAACTCCGTGACGGGTCACAGGGAACTGTCTTCGGGTCGCCCCACTACATTTCTCCGGAACAAGCCCGGCGTTCAGCAGATGCGATTCCCCAATCCGATCTTTATTCGCTGGGGGTCATCCTCTACGAACTTCTCACCGGCGCGGTGCCATTCAACGCGGAAGAACCATCTGAAATCGCGCTTCAACAAATTTCAATGTCGCCCCCTCTGCCGCGCAGCATCAACCCGGACCTGAAACCGGCCGTGGAGGCGGTGCTGCTCAAAGCCTTGCAAAAGGATTCGCGCGAGCGGTATCAGTCCGGCGACAAACTTGTGACTGCGCTTGCAGAAGCACTTAATTCGACAGGAGAGGCCAAGAGGACCACGCTCCCGCCACTGCCTGTTGGTGTGCCCACCCTTCATCGCAGAGATGCTTCGCTGGAGAAGATCGCCAACCGTAACGCGCCAAAAGGCCAGGCTGCGCAAAAGCCTGCCGGGAAGATGCCAGCCACCGTCCGCATTAGTGACCCGGCGAAACGCAAAAACTATTGGGGCGCAGGAATCATCCTGCTCGTCTTACTGGGAATCGGCCTAACCATTTTCCTTGCCCGCAAGCCCACTATAGCGGTGCTGCCTGAACCCACTCTGACGTTAACGCTTCAGACTCCGACTGAACTTGTTCTCCCTACCCAGACCTTTACCCTCGCTCCGCCCTCCCCCACCACAGAGTCCGCGACCCGTGAACCAACCTTCACTCCAACTTCGCTCCCGACGGATACCTCAACCCCACCGCCCACCATCGTCGCACAGCCGACCGTCATGTTCCCGGAAGGCAACCTGTACCGGCTGTTCTACAACGAGACCAGTTTCTACATGCTCAACCGTTCCTACGGACATCGCAGTATCTCAGGCTTTGTCTTCCAACGCCTCGATACAGACGGCCTGCCCATGGAGGATATCTTCCAGGGCTTTCGATGGGAGACCTCACGGTTCGATTACCTGCCGAGGAACTTTTGTGTGAACATCACCCTGTATGGCGACCAGGACCCGCCTTATCTTGACCCCGGTGAATGCCGTGCAGGCCTGATGAAGACCATCCAGCCGCGTTTTGATAAGCCCGAAGGAATCCTCTTCTGGACGCCCAAGGATGGTTCGACCCAGTTCCGCGTGCTTTGGCTGGATACCGAAGTAGCACGCTGTGAGATCACAGCCGGGGCATGTGATTTTTACATCCCCTGAAGTCTGGCTTGACATCCCGGGGTTTTCAGGTGTAAACTCGGCTCACTGAAAGAAAAATCCCAAAAGAAAGGAGCGCACTCTTGATGAGCAACACAATCTTCTTCATTTCTCCCGTTGCAGTTGGCTTATTGCCTTCTTGGAGTGCGCCTGTTGACAGACCCTAGGTCTTCACATCATCCCTTTTGTAGTCTCGGGCTGTGGCGCATGCGTCACAGCCTTTTTGTTTCCTTATTGTCGGAGAATTTCAATGACCACCACCTCACCCACATTACCCACCTTTGACTTCCGCAAGGCCCTGAACACGAACCGTCTGGCCGGCCTTTGGCGTATGATGACAGATTTCCGCGTTTCATACGTTGCAGCCACGGTTTCACTTGCGGTTTCGGCACTGGCAAAAACCTCGGTCTATTTGTTGCTGCGCTTTTTCGCAGACGAGGTTCTGCAACAAGGCCGGATGCTCGGCACAACCATGACCCAAACCTTTCTGTGGATCGGGTTGGGTTTCATCGGGCTGGCAATGATCGAGGGCGGAGGCGCATTCCTTTCGGGACGACTAGCCGCCTATACCGCCGAGGGCATCACCCGCCGTTTGAGAGACTTTCTCTTCGACCACATCCAGCGCCTGAGTTTCTCATACCACAGCGCCACACCAACCGGTGACCTGATCGAGCGCGTGACCTCGGACGTGGATGCGCTGCGCCGTTTCTTCTCTGAACAAGCCATCGGCGTGGGCCGCATCATCTTGCTGTTCAGTATCAACTGGGCCGCGATCCTGTTCATCAACGTCAAACTGGGACTGCTCTCGGTCATTGTCATTCCGCCGATCCTGTGGATCTCGCTTTGGTTCTTCAAGAGAGTGACCAAGGCCTATGAGGATTACCAGGCCCAGGAAGCGGTGCTTTCCACGACCCTGCAGGAGAATCTGACCGGCGTACGTGTGGTGAAGGCTTTCGCGCGGCAGGATTATGAAAAAGAGAAGTTCGACAAGGACAACTGGCTCAAATACATCAAAGGCAAGTTCTTGTTATTGATGCATTCCCTTTT
>DAOQBX010000113.1:0-5920 GCA_035340155.1 Anaerolineales bacterium
GGGAATTCTAACGAGAAAGATGGAAAAAGGGGTTAGAGAAATATCAGAAAAAATCAGGCGCTGATTTCCACTTTGGTGCCGACGTAACCATAGGAAAAGATCTTGTTGAGCGGCACATCGGGCGAGGTCCAGCGGAACAGCCATTTGGCGGCGGAGATGGACAGGTTGATGCAGCCATGTGAACGCGGGCGGCCATACTCATTATGCCAGAAGGTGCCGTGGAAGGATATTCCACCTTTGGTAATGTATTGCACCCACGGCACGCCGGGCAGGTCGAAGCCGCTGGCGGCAAGGTCGCCTGCGGCCATGTGACGCGCGGGGCGTTTATAAAAAGTGATGAAGTTCCCCTGCGGCGTGGTGTAATTCCCGCTGCGCAATTTTGCGCCAGTCGCCACTGGCACGACGAAAACAGGATGGTCGCCTTCGTAGGCGATGGTGATCTGCGAGTCGAGTTTCACCACGATCCTTTTTTCCCTGGCAGGCACATCTGGTGAGAGTGGGGAAATTTCTTCAGGGGTGATGATGCGGATATGGGAGGCGGGAGCGTAATACAACTTATCCCACTTATCATCCAGCACCTGATACCAGACCTGGCCGTCTGTGCCGGTAGTGACGGACATGACCCAATGAGTCGTTTCATAATACATGCGATAGGCCACATCCGAGGCAGGGTCGGGGGCCTCGAGGGCATCGGTGTAGGGCACGCTGATCTCTGCCAACAGGCCTTCTTTGGGAATATCCATGCGCGGCGCGCTTAGGATGGTACGGACCGGTTGAATGCTGCCCGAATATACGTAACCCTCTGTGCCGCATTGATACCAGATGCGGTTGGGCGCGGTCTCATCTGCGCCGACAGCGGTGTTGGTAATGTTGACCAATGTATCCCGCTGACACAGCCTCACCTTGGTCGATTCGGCCGAAGGCTCGGCGTGCATCCAAAGCGTGCGGGTCACCACACGGCCCTGCTGGGAGGTGAACGGATCCTCCAGATCAAAATTGAGCGGCGGGGCGAGCAAACTTGCCAGTCCCAATCCGCTCAATTTCAAGAAATCCCTTCGGGATACGTTCAATGGTTTCATTAGATCTGTTAAACCACTACCGGTAAAAAATTCCAAGCCTAATCGTGAACGTTCACCACGGTGCCAACGGAAGCAAAGTTATAAGCCCATTCGGCATCTGGCGTGCTCAGGTTCACACAGCCATGGCTCATGGGCACACCAAAATTGTTATGCCAGTAAGTGCCGTGAATGCCGTAATCTTTATAGAAGTACATGATGTAGGGCACATCCGGCAGATAATAACCCGGACCAGACATCGGCGCAGAGCGCAATTTGATCCAGACTTTGAAACGGCCCGTCACCGTGGGAGTTTGCCAGGTGCCCGTGGAGACGATGAAGGTTCGCACAAGAGTATCGCCCTCATAGGCGTACATGCGCTGATCGGAGAGATCCACATCGAACCAATGCTCACCGCTGCCAACTCCGCTGGGCGGGGGGACGTTCGCCACTTCGGTCGGAGCCACATATTCAGGCGTTGGGGTATCGGGCACAATGGCGGCTTCTGCCACGGCCTCCGGTTGGGAATTTGAGTCAGCGACTGCGGGCTGTTCCTGGGCTTCGGTCGCTTCCGGCAGGACGGCGGCCTGAATGGTGGGCATCTCTGTCGGCGGAATCTCAACCACTGCTGTAGAAGCCGCTGTCGGCGTGGGAAGAGGCGTGGATATTTCCACAGGCTGGCCTGCGCTTGGGGTGTACGTCGGCTTGGGGATGAAGACCTGCGCGAAGGGCTGCCCGTAAAATGTCTGCTGCGCGGGCGCTGCGTAGGTGGTGTTAAGGATGGATGCAAGGACAGGGGAGGTGACCGCTGACCAGGCCGCGAAGCCGAAGACTGCACAACCCATCACAATCAACAGGATGGGCAGGGCCATGCTGCGCTTCTTTTTCGGACCCTTGACCGGTTTGCCGTTCTTCCGGCTTTCTCCACCCTGAGGCTGTGACGGCGTTGACTCTTGCGGTTGTTCAGTACGGTTGTTCATGGGTCACCTTTTTACGACAAACAAATGAAAGCCTTTAAAGATTATACACAGTCTGGCGAAAATTTAAAATACCGCTCGCTACCATTGGATCTGGACCGGCACACCGACTTCGGCCCATTCGAAAAGCATCTGCGCTTCAGACGACCCGAGCACTATACATCCGTACGAGATGGGAGTACCGAGATACCCGGCCCAAAGCGTTGCGCCGTTCGGCAGGATGGGCAGGGCGTGGATGCCGTTCTCAAGAGTGCCCGCCCAATAGATGCCCAGCCAGCTGGGCATCCAGATATTCCATGTAGCGCCAAAGGCATTGGGGATCTTATCCAGCACGCTGAAGGTGCCGGTACGCGTGGCGTTATTCATGCCGGTGGACGCGACGAAACTGTAAATGAGGGTCTCGCTCTCGTAGACGTACATATGCTGGTCGGAGATATCCACGAGGATGGACTTGCCGCCGGTATATGCGCTCGGAGATTGCGCGAATGTGTCCTGCGCAAGCGAGGCATCTGTGACGATCTCAGCCTGCACAACAGGTTCCGGCGTAAAGGTCGGGATCTGGGTGGGAGTTGGAGTGTAAGTGGGTTTTGCGTATTTGGCCACAGCGAAGGGCAGGGCATATGTGGCTGTCGCTTGTGCGGCCGGGTTTTGTGCCGGAGATGAAGTGACTGTCCATGCGGTGATACCGGCCGCAGCCAGAATACAGACCACGATCAGGGCTGGGTAGAGGAGGGAGCGTTTGGTGATCTGCGCCTGGCTCATGGCAAAATAGTGGGAAGTGGGAACTGATCCGGCAGAACGCTCTCATTGTTGATGAAGCATAGGATGCCCTGCGTGACCCCTTCGGCGATGACATCCGTCTGTTCGGTCAGGATGCGCCGGTCCAGATTTAGAAAGCCGGTCTCGATGATGGCAGTGATGGTATTCGGGTCGATTTCTGAAAACGCATGGTACTGGGTCATATCAGCGGTGATGCTATTTGCGTGGAAGGTGAGTCCGGTGATTTGACCGTAGCGGTCCACCATGCAGGCGGTGAGACGTTGGGCGCGATTCGCATCGCGTGTTTCGAGGGAGGCGGCCACTTTGAATCCGGTCGCTTCGTCATTGACATATTCGCATGAATCGTTGTGTATGGAAACCAGCGCCGCAGCGCGGTATCCGTTCAGGCGGGTATCGAATTCGTTTAGCAACTCCACTTGGAATCCCCGTGCGTTCAGGCTTTCCTGAACGAGGGTGGCGATCTTCAAGTTGACATCCGCTTCGGTGAGGGTGACCGTGCCGTTCTCATCGGTACAGACCGCGCCAGAGTCGTTCCCCATGTGCCCGGCCACGATCCCAATGTGGATCTGCGGTTGCGGTGTGGTCAGGCTGTTGACAGGTTCAGGTTGAGGCGTGAGCAGCACGTTCAACTTTTCCTGTAAATTGCTGGCGAACAGGCTGGTGGGGGTCCAGGCGGTGAAGAGGGTGGCGATCAAAATGGCAACACCCAGCGTGGAGAAAAAAGCATTGGAACTGCGATTCCGGTTCCGGCGCGGGGTGGGGCGTTCGTTCTTAGATTCCATGTTCTACATTATATTCGCTAAATCGATTTCCCTTGCCCCCAGTGCTGTTTTCATGGAAATTGCCATGATTCATTCCCGGAATCTGATTCTAAAAACATGGCAATTTCCAAGGAATATCTTAATGCCCAAGCAATTTCACTGCTGCCTGTACACCGGGGTCGTTCTCGAGCGTGAAAGTGTCCCAGTCGGCATAGGCGACCACATCTGGTACGATGCCGGTGATCTCCCAATTTTCAGTGGAGTGGACGGGAACAAAAGTATCTTCAGCGATCCATAGGCGCGAGCCGTCGCTCAGGCTGTAGCCGTGCAGGATCTCCACATTCCCCAGGGTGGGCTGGCCAACGATGCTGGCACGGCCCAGATCTCGCAGAGCGCCGGAAAAGATCTCACCATAGCTGACCGTATCCTCGCCGACCAGCACCACGATCGGAACAGTCTGTGAATTGTTGATCGGATTCGGCTCGATGACGATGGGGTTGTTCTGGCTGCGGCTGACCATGCTGCCCACTGTGCCGGAAGTGAAATATGAGAGCAGCGGTTCCACCACGCTGCTGCTGCCGCCGCCGTTCATGCGGTTGTCAAGGATCAAGCCGTCGAGATTCTCGAAACTTTCCAGCGCGGCGCGGACCTGCCCCGGCACAGTCTCATCGAAGAAGGTGGGCAGGAAGATATAGCCGATGCGCGAACCATCGCTGGTGGGCAGCAGGCTGTAATCCACGACCGTTGAACCGGAGATGCGCTCACGCACCAGCATCAACTCGCGCGGTGCTTCGCCGGGAGATTGGACCGTCAGATAGACGGCGGAACATTCCGGCCCGCGCACGAGTTGGGTGCGTTCCTGTCCGTCCTGAATGATCGGATTGCCATCGGCAAAGAGGATGCTGTCATGCGGTTTGATCCCGGCGTGTTCGGCGGGAGAGTTGGGAAAGGTGAAGATGACCGAGATGCTTTGCTTTTCGATCATTGGCACGATGAACACCCCAATGCCCACGAAATCATCCGTACCGGCCAATTGTGCATCGGAGGCGGCCACCTCCACCGGAGACTCGAGACCGGAGTGATCGTCATTCAATTCGAAGATCAGGGTCTGAATATTTTCGTAGAACTGCTCAGTGTTCAGCCCGGCTTCGATCTCGGCTTTGTGGCGGGCCTTGAGTCCTTCCCAATCCACACCGTTGAAATCAGGGTACACATACACTTCCTCCACGATGTGAACGACATCATTGAACACCTGCTTTTGCATCTCCGCTGATACTTCAGGGTTGGATTGTAAGTACGGGGTCGGTTCCGCCAAAGCGGTGGAGGCGGGGACCGTGGCAAGCGGTACGCTCTGGCAGGCCGCCGGGATGTATACCGGCGTAGGCAACTCCGGTGTGGCCGTGGCAGGAATAGCGGAAGGCGTGACCGTGGGAATGGGCGTCGGGGATTCAAACGCCTGAGTGGCAAAATTGCACGCCAACGCGGAAAAGATCAGAATAAAAATAAAAACATACTTTTTCATTTACTGCTCCAAAAAGGGGACATTAGATCGGTATTCGAAGTTCCAATCCTCGAACAAAACATGTTTTACATCAGGCGGTGTCAAGGCACCGAACTCTTACCTTGCTGCCATAATTTTCCCACCGGCTTGAGCTCCGCAGCCTGCACGTACAGGTTCTTTGTTTTGGTACGCTCATATTGAAAGACCTTTGAATCTGGCAGTAAAGTTTTGGCGCGTTGGCCGAACTCTTCGTAGCTCATATATCCCAGTAGGAAAATGTCCGAACCGTATACCCACAGGTTTGACCATTCGGCAGGCGGAATGAGCAAAGGATCGCTGAACGCTTCACACCGCAGGCCCACTCGCGCTTCTGGGATGCGGCGCACATGCAGGGAAGTAATGGAATGGAATGACTCCTCCACGCGTACCTTCACCTTTGGCGGCAGGCTGACCGTTACCCGCTTCGCTTCCCGCGCCCGGTCCTGCCCGTTGACTTCGACGAGCAGTTCCTCCTCTGATTCTGATTTCAGGGTCAACGCCCCGAGTGGATTCCAAATGTGCGGCCTGCGCCACGCTGACGGCGGGATGTAAACCAGGTAGTGCGGTTGTTTGCTCGCAATGACTTTATATAGTTCCGTTTGTGATGCCGCGACAAGGCCAGTCACATAAGCGAAGAGATACAAGTCCTTGTAGGTATGCCCTTCGCCCGCGTGCGTATCAGAAGGAACCAGGGCGGGTGTGTTCAGCAGCAATGCCGGATTCCGGCGGATCTGTTCGACTTGCTTGCGGTTGGAAATAAAAAACGATTTGATGTCGCAGCGTTGCCCGTTCAGGGTGACATCAAAT
>DAOQBX010000114.1:0-5847 GCA_035340155.1 Anaerolineales bacterium
GTGACGATCCTGATCAGCGAGATCATCGGCATCAGTCCGTTGCCTTTTCTCATGGCCGAGGCGATCCTCGCAAATACCGGCGGCGTCGCCACATTGATCGGTGACCCGCCGAATGTGTTGATCGGCTCAGCGGCAGGGTTCTCATTTAACGACTTCCTTATCTATTCCTTGCCCATTGTGCTGGTCTCCTGGGCTGGCGCCATATATGCCCTGCAATACCTCTTCAAAAAGGATCTTTCCAAACGGCCTCGCAGGAGCAAGGCCGTCATGCGTCTCAACCCTGCTGAGACTCTCAATCAACCAGAAACCGCCCGCCGCATCCTGATCGTTCTGAGCGGAGCCATTCTGTTCTTCTTTATCCATCACATCTTTCATATCGAGCCATCTCTCGTTGCCTTGAGTGCCGCCGCTATTGCACTTGTATGGGTACAGCCAGATTTTCAGGAGATCTTGAAAAAAGTGGAATGGAGTGTCTTGATCTTTTTCGGGTCCCTCTTCATTATGGTCGGAGGGCTGGAGCACGCAGGCCTATTGGATATGCTGGTAAGTGTCTTTGATGGCGGAAGCAACGTTTCACCCGTATTATTTGGCATTCTTGTCATATGGATCGTGGCCGCGCTTTCGGCGGTGGTGGATAACGTACCCATCACCATCGCCCTGATCCCGGTCATCCGGGGACTGGGCAGTTCCGGCATGGATATCAACCCACTATGGTGGGCACTCGTATTTGGGGCCGGGTTCGGCGGCAACGGCACCATCATCGGCGCAACGGCCAACATTATTGTCGCATCCTTGTCTGAAAAGACCCGCGAACCCATCACCGCATCCCTATGGATTAAACGAGGCCTGCCAGTCATGTTTATCACTTGCGCGATTGCCAGCATCCTGTATGCAATTCTTTATCGTTGGATGTAGCGAAGACCAGCCAAAGGTTGAATCATCCCCCGACATCTGATAACATCAAAGCGACAAACACTATAAAGGAGCCCACATGGAGAACACCACCCATCTTTTACTGGTCGCCGTGATTCAAGAACAAGACCTCGATACTGCCACTAAATCTTTACAAAGTGTTGGCACATCGTTGACCTATCTTTCGAGTTCGGGTGGGTTTCTTGGGCGACGCAATGCAACATTATTGATCGGCCTGCCCGCCGAAAAACAGGCACAAGCTTTGGCTGTTTTGCATGAGGCCTGTCGCCAGCGCGTCGAATACATGACCCTGCCGCTGGAAGGCTCGCCCATGCCCATGCCTGCCCCTGTGCCCGTCACGGTAGGCGGCGCCACCGTCTTCGCCCTGCCTGTCGAACGATTCGAACAGATTTAACGCTCAGGCCTGGCGGGCAATAAAAACCTGCCAGGTCTGAATTGTCAAGGAGAAGTTTTCATGAAAATGATCATTGTCATCATCAAAGACCAGGATGCGGATATTCTGACCCAGGCCTTCACGGCCGCAAGTTTCCGCGTCACACGGGTCGCCTCCACGGGCGGCTTTTTACGCAGCGGGGTCGTCACCATGCTGCTGGGTGTCGAAGACGATCAGATCGACGACGCCATCGAAACTGTCCGCAAGGCCCTGCCTTCCAAAGGCGACCAGAAGCGCGCTACCTTGTTCGTTGTCCCAGTGAGCCACTTCGAACAGGTCTAAAAAAACAGCCGTGAAAACAAAGACGTCCATCAGTTTGGAACCTTCCATCTGATTCGGCGTCTTTGTTTTATTTAAAAGAGGTGCCCATGAAAACGAAACCCTTCCTTGCCTTCATCTTATTGACCCTGCTGGCATTGGCTTGCGCCAACCCATTGGGATCCGCCCCTGCGCCTCAAGCAGGGAATGTTGAAACAATGGTGGCTGCGACTCTCTCGGCCCTGACCGCCAGCCCAGACTCTGCGCCTCCCGCAACGCCGGGAACTGTCAACCCACCATCCGGCCTGCTGCCACACTCCATGTATTATCTCGCCAACGACGGCGCCCAGATCACCCAGATATTCCGCTTGGAAAAAGACGGAAAGACCGCCACCCAGCTGACCTTTGAATCGGCCAGCGTGGAAGACTATGATGTCTCTCCCATTGACGGCAGTATCGCATACATCACCAGCGGCCAACTCCTACTCGCCGGTCCCGATGGAAACAACCGCCGGATGGTCCTCGATGCGAACCCGCAGGATGCGGTCAACCCTTTCCTGACCCGCATCGTCAGCCCGGTCTTCTCGCCAAATGGACAGACCCTCGCATTCGGGTACAAAGGCTTGAACTTCTTCTCCCTCGCCAACGGACAATCCAACCGCGTGCTGGAGGATGATGTCGACACCTCCAATAGTTTCCCCTTCCCACGCGAACTCTACTGGCCTGAAATGTACTCCGCCGATGGCAGCAAACTCATCATCACGCTTGGCTATTACGAAGGCGCATCCACCGCCATTTATTACACCAACGGCGGTGCGCTCGTCCGCCTGAACGATTCGGACGATTCACAGCGTGCCATCATTTGCTGTGGAGATTATTCGCTCAGCGCCGATGCTTCGCAATTGTTCTCCGCCAGCCCTACTTATGGCATGTTCAGCGCCGGTCTCTGGCGGGTGGATACCGCCTCCGGCAGTGTGACCACCCTGCTAAGCGGGGACTTCGAAGATAACCCCGCCGATGTGGCAGACAATCCCTTTCCCGCCCCTGATGGCCAACTATATTATTTCTACGCCAGCGTCCCTAACACAGGAGATATGGTAAATCGCCCGCCTTTGCAACTCGTCCGCTCGGGTGCTGATGGGGCGACCAACCGCACCGTACTTCGTCAGGAGACCTTCACCAACATGAATGAAGCACTCTGGGCGCCCGATGGGAGTTTCGTCATCGTAGCCAACGCCGAAGTCCCCGAGATCTATTCCGGTGGCCGCGCCGAGTTGTACTACACCGGTAACAACACAGAAGCGCTATGGCTTGTGCCTTTTGCAAAACACATGAAGTGGGGGCCGTAACAAATAAAACAAGTGGCGCAGCCAATGCTGCGCCACTTGAGGTTTACCCCAGTACAAAATTATCGATCAGACGGGTCTTGCCCAGGAAGACCGCCATGGAGAGCAGGGTTTTCCCGGTAACCGTATCCAGTTCTTCGAGCGTGTCGTAATCTGCGCACGAGACGTACTGCACCTGCGCCAGAGGTTCGCTTCCCAGCACTCCCTTCATTTTGATCCGCAATTGGGTCGCATCCCGTTCGCCCGCCTCGTACAGATCCCTTGCGGCGCTCAAGGCTCGAAACAAGACCGTCGCTGCTTTACGCTCTGCTTCGCTTAAGTATTTGTTACGGCTGGACATCGCCAACCCATCCGCTTCGCGCGTGGTCGGGCAGACGATCACCTCCAACGGAAAGTTCAAATCCACTGCCATGCGCCGGATGACCGCCGCCTGTTGGGCATCCTTTTGACCAAAATAAGCTTTATGCGGCTGTGTGGCGTTGAATAATTTTGCCACGATCGTGGTGACCCCCTTGAAGTGACCGGATCTCATCGCGCCTTCGAGTCCCTTCGTAAGCGCATCAACCTCCACCCATGTCTGGTAGCCAGACGGATACATAACCTCCGCTGTGGGCGTCCAGACCATGTCCACGCCGAGCGGGCGGAGCAGGTTCAGGTCTCGTTCAAGGTCGCGGGGGTATTTCGATAAGTCTTCGCTCGGGCCGAACTGGGCGGGGTTGACGAAGATGGTGACGATGGCGTGCTGGTTTTCCGCCTTGGCACGGGAGACCAGCGACAAATGCCCCTCGTGAAGATACCCCATGGTGGGAACCAGACCCACCGTCCCGTTGAGAGAGAGGCGGGCGGCTCTTAGTTCAAAGAGAGAGGAAACGATCTCCATATCAGGCTCCAGAGTTCTTGATTTGTCTATACATTATCTAAAGTACTACTTGACAGGCTAGAAATTTTGTTCTACACTTTTATTACCAACTTAGAAAAAGGAGAAAAAATGGCTTACTCACATACCAATTCCAAAGGCACCACCTACTACCTGCACTCCAACGGCAAGATGTTCTTCTTCGCGAAGGAGATCAAGGCAGGCGCCCTCGATGCTGTGCCCGCCGGGTACAACGTTGTGGAGATGAAGACGGGCATGCTTGTACTGAAGAAGGTTCAAGCCGAAGCGCCCGCCACCACCAATACGGAAAGCGCAGGGTAAAACAAGTATAACCCTGTTCGAAATCCAGCCGCGGGCTGGGTACAACCTATCTGTTCTTTTAGATTAAAAGGAGCCTGATTATGACACGTACACATGCATCTAAAAGTTTTGAAACCAAAGGGGAGCCGACATGCCTACACTAAACCGCGTTCAATTGATCGGTCGTTTGGGCAAGGACCCGGAAAGCAAGTTCACCCCGCACGGGAAAAAGGTCTGCCATTTCAGCCTGGCGGTCAGCAACCGTTGGAAGGATAAGAACGGCGAGACGAAAGAGATCACCGAGTGGGTTACCATCGAAGCATGGGGGCGGCTTGGTGAGGTCTGCCAGGAGTATCTCAAGAAGGGCAGCCTGGTCTTCGTGGAAGGACGTTTGAAGACCGACAAATACGAAGCCAACGGCGACACGAAGTACTTCACCAAGGTCGTCGCCCAGACCCTGCAATTCCTGGATCGGCGTGAAAAGGAAGAGCCGGTGATGGCTATTGAAGAAAACCCCGGAGATTACGAATACACCGGGGAATAGTAGAAGGATAAACCAAAAAAGCAGCCGTCGAAAGATGGCTGCTTTTTTATCAAGTACCCAAAAGTAGAATTGTTTTCCGGTTTATCTTTATGGTTAAATCCGTCATATGAACATCCAACGCCTGACCTTCCATACCATTCAGTCTGAAATACCGGATCTATGCGCCCTGTTGAAGGATACCGTCGCTCATGGCGCATCGGTGGGATTCTTGCTGCCGCTTTCTGAGAAGGAGGCCCTTTCCTATTGGCAGGATGTTGCCAAAGCCATCGATGGCCCACACAGAATTCTGTTGGCGGCCAAAGAAGATATTGCCCTGGCTGGAACCGTTCAGTTGGACCTGGCTTCCCGGCCAAATGGGAGACATCGTGCAGAGGTGGCCAAGTTGATGGTGCATACATCCTTCCGCAGGCGTGGCATTGCCCGATCCTTGATGACCGCCATCGAGGCCGAAGCGAGGTCAGCGGGCCGGACCACCCTGGTGCTCGACACGCGCGCAGGCGACCCATCCGAAACGCTCTACGCCAAACTCGGCTACCAGCGCGCCGGAATCATCCCCGAATACGCCCGCAGCACGGATGGGAACCTGCACGCCACCGTGTTCATGTATAAACTGCTTAATTGATTCTGTAACTTTTTCACCTTTGGGGGATAGTATTCATAGCAACATGGTCACTAACTTTCACGATCTCTACCAAAAATACGCGCAGGAGGTGTACCGCTTCGCCTATTGGCTGTGCGGAGACTCTCAGGATGCAGAGGATATCACCTCTGAAACCTTCATCCGCGCAATGACCTCAGCAGAGGATATTCGCACCGAGACCGTAAAAGGTTTTCTTTTGACCATCGCCCGGAACCTGGCCTTCAAGCGCAAACATCAGTCAAAACGCTTCACCGACCTTACCTCGAACCTGTCCGCTCCCTACAACGGGCCTGAGCAGACCACCGAAACAAATATCGATCTACACGGCATATTGGGTTTTCTGCAAACTCTGGCTGAATCAGACCGAGCCGCCCTGCTCATGCATACCCAGGAAGATATGTCATATGAAGAAATTTCGAGAGTATTGGGTGTTTCAGTTACAGCTGCCAGGGTCAAGGTCCACAGGACGCGCATTAAATTGAACGAATACCGTTTGAAAGTAGAGGAATCCATCTC
>DAOQBX010000115.1:0-5772 GCA_035340155.1 Anaerolineales bacterium
ACAGACCAGTTGAAATCCCATGCGGCTTGCTGGAGTTTTGCGATCTCACCGGTTTCGTCGAAAAGAATTTGCATCCGCCGCAGGCCCGGCACAGCCCACACGGCCTTTTCCGGTTTTGTGAGGGAGGAAAACTCATCGGCGGCGAAAATGCTTTTAAGGCTGACCAGTTTCCCGTCGACGAGATGAAG
The DNA here is from genome assembly GCA_035340155.1 of Anaerolineales bacterium. Taxonomy (GTDB): domain Bacteria; phylum Chloroflexota; class Anaerolineae; order Anaerolineales; family Villigracilaceae; genus Villigracilis. The sequence continues at coordinate 189 of DAOQBX010000115.1, forward strand.
CGCCAGCGGTTTCCTGCCGGGAACCTCCGTGAACAGGTCCAGGTCCACATCGCTGTATTTATCCTGCAAACCGCGCGAGTAACTTCCCACCAGCGCCATACCAATAACGCCCGGTTGCATGAACCGGGCGATCAGGGTTTGAAGAAAAGGGTCGTTCGGCAGGGTCATGCCAGTTTGAAGGCAGGGTGGGAATGGCCCGTCTCGAGGCCGGCGTAATTCTTGAGGGTCTTTTCAGGGCCGAACTTTGCGAGCGCCTTCATCTGTGCGGTGTTCAATACGCCGATCTGACGCAGGATCTCCAGCACCACCGCCGGGCGGACGCGGGTATGTGTTTCGAGGTCATCGTCCATCGAAGATTTATCGCCGTCCGTTACCTTGAAGGCAATCCCTACGCCGCGCTCACCGATCACGCCGGGCACAACGCCGGCGATCTGGAAACCTTCCGCGCCGCGTTTGGTGACCACCCGGCCAACGCAGAGTTTCATCAATTCGGTATCGAACTCACCCCAGTTGCTGATCATTTCAGAATGAGCGGCCATGGCGGCGGTGATCTTTTTGCAGGCGGTGGCGCGCGCTTCGCTCAGGTCACGCGGATCGCACATGCGCGCCATACCGAGGGCGGCGTTGTAGAGCGGCATGGCGAAATTCGGCGCAGAGCAGCCGTCAATGCCGAGTTCGATCTGGGTCACATCCATTTGGCACATGGATGCCAGCGTGGTACGGATCTCGATCTGAATGGGGTGGTCGAAGTCGAGATAATTATCGAGCGCCAGCCCGCGCAGTTTGGCAAAGGCCAGCATGGAAGTATGTTTACCGGAACAATTGTTGAAGTTCGCGGTCGGGACGATGTCGTTCTTGATCACCTCGCGCAATTTTTTCGCATCGCCCGGCAGGTGCGGGCCGCACTGCAAATACCGTTCTTCAACGCCGATCTTCTTTTGGAGCGCCTGCACCGCATCGAGATGCATCTGGGCGGTCTCATGAGAGGCGCACGAAAGGGCCAGTTCCCGTTGAGTGTAGCCGTAGTGTTCCACACCGCCGTTCTCCACAAAGGGCAGTACCTGGAAGGGTTTGGCCGAGGAACGCAAAAAGGCGACCGTGTGAGGGTCGCCGTGGGAATACAGCAATTTTCCGCTCGAGTCGACCACGGCAATGGAGCCAAAGTGTGTCGCCTCAACGACCGAGCCGCGGATCAGCTCAAACAAAGGTTGGGGAGCCGTCATTTATTCTTCATCCATGGGGCTGGTCATGTGGGATTGGCGCGCATTGTAATGCAACAGTCCGTAGCGCAGGCGCTGGGCAAATTGCTTCTGGCGCGCAGCCGGGGCCTTGAACCAGGTCAGCAGGGAGGTGACGAGTTTCTCCACCGCAGCCGGGTTCGGCTTCTTGGCGGTGGACTTGTCCAGCTTGTCGCTGACGTGTTTAAGGAAATCATACTGGGTCTTGATGGCGCTGGTATTCACCACACCGCCGCGGCTGCTGATGAAGGTATAGCCCTTGTAGTCTGAATCCAGCAACTCATTGAGCGAAGTCAGCCAGGCCTTGAGGTTGGATCCCGCCAGGAAAGGCGGCTGGTTCTTCAGGACCGAATCGCCCACAAAGAGGATCTTCTCCTGCGGCAAATGCACCCAGATGGAACCGTTCGAAGGGCCGGGACGATGTTCAAGCAATACCGGGTTCTCACCCCAATGCAGGGTCATCTCGGCCATGAAGGAGATCTCCGGCGGGGCCCAACGGACGCTGCCCAGACCGGGGATGGACTCCCAGTCCGCGCCGGTCTCCTCGCCCTGGGCCTTGAACGTGCTCGGGCGGGTGCGAAAGATAAGCGCGATCTTCTCATGCGCGATGACGGTGCAATCCATGGCGCGCGCACCGAGGGTGCGGTCCGGGTGCGCATCCATATTGACAAGGACACGCTCCATGCCGCCGCCCAGGCTCATGAGGGATGCGCGCCATGAACGCGCATCCTCCGGCGACGGGGGCGCATCGATCTGGATCAACCCGCGCGGTGTGACGATCACACCGAGGGTGACGCCGGGGAACTGGTCTTCAATAAAAACCTTCTTGGTGATTTCCTGCATGGTGCTCCTGAAGTGTTTACAAAGTATCGCATAATTCGGCAGGGTCCTGCCTCCTTATGAAACAAGCGATAAATTAACTTCGGAAGCCTTTGTAAAAAAGACTTCCGAAATCGATTGGCTTTATCTGTGATCGGGCTTGAAGGTCAGGCGTCCGGTCTGGCGCTTGAGCTGGCCGGTGGTGGACTGTCTCTTTGCCACGGGCAGCGTCAGCCAGAACGTGGTGCCCTTCTCGAGTTCACTCTCCACCCAGATCTCGCCGCCATGCCCCAACACAGCGAGTCGGCAGAAGGCCAACCCCACTCCTAGGCCGCCGGGCCGATTTCTTCCGCGCAGGCGGGTGAACTTCTCAAAGATACGTTCCTGGTCGGTGGGCGGAATGCCCAATCCGCTATCCCGTACCCAGAATTTGACGAACATGCCGTCCGGTGCGGTCTGCGCGCCGATCTCGATGCGCCCGCCCACCGGCGTGAATTTGATCGCGTTCTCGAGCAGGTTCACGAACACGCGGTAGACCATGTCCACATCCACCCAGATCATGGGGATGACGCTCGTAGCCCGGTTGAACAAGGTCTGCTGCCGCGCGGCGGAGGAGGGTTCCACATCCCGCAGTGACTCGCGGATCAACGCCACCGGGTCGATGGAGTTCTGGTCCACCACCGGCTGGCCGGATTCGAGGCGGTTAATATCGAGCAGGGAATTCACCAGTCGCTGGATGCGGCCGGTGGAATTGCGCGCAATGGTCAACATGGAAACCAGCGTATCGTCGTCAGGGAGAAGCGTGCTCATCATCTCCAGGCTGGAGACGATGTTCCCCAGCGGCGAGCGCAGGTCATGGAAGATCATCGAGGTCATGTCATCGCGCAGCGCGTCGAGTTCCTTGCGGGCGGTGATGTCCCTCAGGATCCACTGAATGGATTCCGTGTCATCGTATTCCACGCGGCGGGCATACACCTCCACCGGTGTCGTGCCGCCATCCTGGCGAAATAATGAAGATTCATAATTGCATCCGCCATTGAGCCGCAACAGGTCGAACTTCGAACCGGACTTGGTCCAATTGACTTCGTGCAATTGTTCAATGGTAAGGGAGTGCAATTGCTCAATCGAATACCCGCTCAGGTATACAGCCTGACGGTTGGCTTCCAACACCCGGCCGTTCCAGTCGGTGATCATGATCGTATCGATGCTGTCGTCGAACAGCTCGCGGTAATGCGTATGCGCCTTTTGTAATTGTTCGAACAGTTCCGCATTTTGAATGGTAGTCCCGGCCAGGCTACCAAGCCCGGTCATCACCACCATCGCATCCGGGTCGAAGGAACCGGAGGTCGGGTTGATCGCCTCCAGCACGCCGATGACCTTGCCATGCGACTGGATCGGAGCGATGGCCAGCGCGCGCATCTCGACTCCGTTCAAGCGGTCCAGGTCGCTGTAGCGCGGGTCCTGCCGGACGGAGGGTACGATCATGCCCGCCCCATCCTGGATGACCGTGCCTGCCAACCCTTTGCCATCAGGGATCTGGATGCCGGGGATCTCACCGGAGTTATTCCCAGCCGCCGCCTGGAACACGAGGCGGGTACTGGCCGGGTCGATCAACGCCAGCGCCACGGTCTCGACCTGAAGCGCCTGCATGGTCTGGTTGAGGATGCGGCGCAGCACATCCTGTTTGGCCAGCGATGTATTGATCGCAGCCGCGCCTTCCGCCAAAGCAGACATGACCCGCGCCGTGCGTTGCGTTTCAGTGTACAGGCGCGCATTCAAAACAGCCACACTCGCCTGGTCGGCGATGGCTTGCATCAATTCAAGGTGTTCTTCGTTGAACGTATTGGGGATCGGATGGACGAGGGTCAACACGCCCACCATGCGGTCACGCGTCATCAGCGGGACACAGATCGCAGATTTCGCGCCGCTCTTTTCAACGGCATCGTCTGCGCGGCGCAGCCAGCGTTCATCCTTGCTGGTATCGGGCACCAGCGCGGACTTGCGGTTCTGCACCACCCATCCGGCCAGACCCTTCTCAACCGTTTCACGCAATTGCTGGGTGGTATGGTCATGGAACTGGCGGCCATACACAATGGTCGCATCCACTGGCTTGCCGGAATCATCCATCACTACGATGCTGCCGCGCTCCCCGCCTACATATTGAATCGCAGCGAACAGGAGCCGCTGTAAAACGGTCCGGAGGTCCAAAGCAGTTGCGATCTCGCGACTGACTTTAACCAGTAATTCAAGGAGTGGACGTGTGCGGCTTTCTGCCATTAATGTACCCAGTCGTGCGTGAGCGCAATAAGTATAGTCCTTTTGGTACAATTAATCCATGCCCTTGAACATACAAAAAATCAAAGCGCTGTGCTTCGATGTGGACGGTACGCTCAGCGACACCGATGACCTGTACGCCGGAAAGGTCTCAAAGTTCCTGCCGCGCTTTCTTTTCAAGGATCCTGAACGCGCCGCGCGCCGCTTTGTGATGTGGATCGAATCTCCGGGCAATGCCTTGCTGGGGCTGGCCGATACGCTCGGCCTGGATGATGAAATGGTCGCCCTCATCAACTGGCTGGACCGTCACCGAAAGCGCTCTGCAAAGAACTTCCTGCTCATCCCCGGCGTGGATGTGATGCTGGCTCAGTTGCATGGGCGCTATCCCATGAGCGTGGTCAGTGCGCGCGACGAACATGGCACAATGGCCTTCCTCGAGCAATACAACCTTGTTCAATATTTCGATGTCATTGTCACCGGTCTTTCGGCCGAACATACCAAACCCTATCCCGACCCGATCCTGTTCGCAGCACAAAAGATGAATGTGCAACCGCAGGAATGCTTGATGATCGGAGATACCACCGTCGATATCCGCGCAGGCAGGTCCGCTGGCGCGCAGACGGTGGGAGTGTTATGCGGTTTTGGCGAGGAGGCAGAATTAAAAAAGTTCGGCGCTGATGCGATCATCACAGATACCCCCCAGATCCTGGGACTCCTAAGGTAAATAAAAAAACACCGCCCGTGAATATTCACGGGCGGTGTTTTTTATTCTTAATTCTTGATCACCCTTGGCGCAAAGAGGAACAACGCCAGCAGGATCGCACCGCCTGCAAAGAACGGCACAGGAGCACCCAGCCATTGGAAGAGCGCTCCATAGAACAATGGCGCGATGGCATTGGCCGCGCTATAAGCCGCAGAGGAAAGGCCGAGCATGCCGCCCACTTCGGATTTATCCGAAGCCTTGGTGATCAGACTGTTGATCGCAGGTTGAAGCGTCCCGCCGCCCAGGGCCGCAGGCAGGCTGGCCACCACCAACCAGATGATACCGAACCAACCCCTCATGGACTCTTCCGGCAGGGATACGGTGATGCTCTGAACGGAAACGCGGAACTCGCCTTGCCCGGCCAGGCTTTCCAGCACGCGCGCCTTTTCATACCAGGGCACAGGGATGGCCGGGGTCAACGCCGTACCGATCAACCCGATGGCCAGGGCACCGATCCCCATCAACGCCAGCCAGCGGTCGCCTTTCTTGC
>DAOQBX010000116.1:0-5771 GCA_035340155.1 Anaerolineales bacterium
GTTTGTTCGCTTCAGGGATCAGATGCGCAGCCACCGCCGCGGCCTTGCCGAGTTTGCTCACGAAGTAGACTGTGTCGGTGGTGGAAGCCTTCACGAGGAAGCGCGGCGCATCATTTCCGGAGTGACGCGGCTGCTTGTCATCCACTGTACGCGAGACCAGCCCGTCATCGGTCACACCAATCCACACGGTCTGCTGCGGCAGCAGGTCGTGCGTGGTGAGCGCCTTCATGCCTTTAGCGCCTTCCTTCACGCTGACGATCTGTGTGCGGCGGCGGTCGCCATACGCCGCCTTGACCTTCAACAGTTCATCGGCCACCACACCGCGCATTAGTTTGGGGGTCTTCAAGAGCGTGGTCAGTTCCTTGATGGTGGCGGTCACTTCCTTGTATTCGGTCTCGATCTTCCTGCGTTCGAGCGCGGCCAGCCGGCGCAGCTGCATGTCGAGAATGGCGTTTGCCTGCAACTCTGTCAGCTTGTAGCGCTTCATCAGTTTGGCGCGGGCCGCTTCCACGTCCGGTGCGGAGCGGATGAGTTCGATGATCTCATCCAGATTCTTCAACGCCACCAGGTATCCTTCGAGGATGTGCGCGCGCGCCTTGGCCTTATCCAAGTCGAATTCCGCGCGCCTCTTGACCACCTCAAGCCTGTGGTCCAGATAGACGCGGAGTGCCTGCTTGAGGGTTAACGTACGCGGCTCGCCGTTCACCAGGGCCAGCAGGTTGATGCTGAAGGTGGTCTGCATCGGTGTGCGCTTATACAGGTCGCGCAGCACAAAGTTCGGGTCGGCGTTCTTGGTCAGTTCGAGCACGATACGCATACCCTGCCGGTCGGATTCATCGCGCAGGTCGGAGAGGCCTTCGAGGTGACCGTCACGAGCCAGTTCGGCGATACGTTCGATCAGGCTGGCCTTGTTGACCATGTATGGCAGTTCGGAAACGATGATGCGGCTCTTGCCGCGCTCCATCTCTTCGACGTGCGCCTTGGCCTGCACGGTCACGCGCCCACGCCCCGAGCCATACGCCGATTCGATGCCTTCATCGCCCTTCTCTTCGATGATCAAACCACCGGTCGGGAAGTCCGGCCCCTGCACGAACTCCATCAATTGCTCGACATCGATATCGTCGAGTTTTTCCCATTTGTTGAGCATGAACACGAGCGCATCCACCACCTCGCTGAGGTTGTGCGGCGGGATGGAGGTGGCCATGCCGACGGCGATGCCGGTCGCGCCATTCACCAACAGGTTGGGGATGGCAGAAGGCAGCACGCTCGGCTCTTCCAGGGTGTCGTCGAAGTTGGCTGTGAAATCAACGGTGTTCTTGTTGAGGTCGTTCAATATATCGAGCGCGGCGGCGGTGAGACGCGCCTCGGTATAACGCATGGCCGCAGGCGGGTCGCCATCCACCGAACCGAAGTTGCCCTGACCGTCCACCAGCATGGTGCGCATGGAGAAATCCTGCGCGAGACGCGCCATCGCTTCATACACGGACGAGTCGCCGTGCGGGTGATATTTACCGAGCACCTCGCCGACGATCCTCGCAGACTTCTTGTAAGGGGAATCCGCGCGGATGCCCATGTCGTACATCGCATACAGAATGCGCCGCTGCACCGGCTTCATGCCGTCGCGGGCATCGGGCAGGGCCCGCGAAACAATGACCGACATGGCATAATCGAGATAAGCCTGCTGCATTTCATTGTCGATGTCTATTTTTCGTACGATACCTAGTTCCATGAAAAATTCCTCTACCCATGAAGGATCAAAAAGTCGCTTCGTTGTGGTGAATTAATGTTCTATTGAGGGGCTTATCTTACGGGGAAAAAAGAGATGCGTCAAGTGCGGCTCGCACCTTTGGGTGATTGCCCGGCGTCAGGCACTTCATACAATCAATTCTATTAGAGGTAAATCATGAAACTTAACACATCAAAGGAAGTCTGGATCGCACGCATCATTGCCTGGGTCATTTTATGCGTTGTCTCGTCGGGGATCCTCTTCAGCAGCGTCTTCATCCTCGGGCCCAGTCTGTTCGTCATCCCCAACCTGAGCGAGAAGATCGCGGTCGCTTTGTATTGCCCCGGCGCGGAAAGCACCACGCTATCCGAGGGTGCCTCCACACCCACCACATCGGACCCAAACGGCACAAGCGGGCACACCGTGGAAGTCACCTGTTATTTTGCAGATGGGACCACAAAGACCATCAACAACGGCGAGTACGCCATTGCCTCCATCGGCGGAGTCTTCGGCATCGGCGGATTGATCGGGCTGCTCATCTGCATCCCGTTGATGCTGCTGCCTTTCCTTCTCATCCGCAGAAAAAAGGACGGGCAGGTTTCCCTGCCCGCTTGAACGTTTACGGCTTAAGTTTTAGTGACCGGGTCACACAATCCCCTTTTAATTCCTTCTCCGTGCAGACCGTGATGGTGGTTTCCATCGGATTGCCTTTGATGTTGTAATCGAAGGTCGGCCCGCCGATCACAAACACATCGCTCGGGAACAGGCTCTCCTGATAAGGATAGTTCCCGCAGCCTTCGCGGCGCGTGAAGCCATCGCTGGAGATCACCCGCGAGCGGTGCTTTACCGTATCGGTCATTTCCACTTTGACAGACTTGAACGTAAACCCGCTCTTGTTGGTAAGTTCGATCTTCAACCACCAGCTGCCGCTGCACGAATCCGTCCCCACGCCTCGAATACCAAGAGACATACCCGGTCCCGGCGTACCAGTGGAGGTCGCGGTGGGGATCGGCGTATAAACCGGTACGACCAGATACGGCCCGGTCAACGTGGCGTACTCACCCCACACCCAGCAGAAGGCCTCACCGGGGTCGGGGTTGGGAATATACCAATATTCGCCGGTCGGGTCGCGTCCCAGCACTTCCGCCGTTTCGTCAACGAGCAGGGTCCCTGCGATCTCATAGGCCTTGCCTGGGCCAAGGCGACAATTCGTGTTCACCGACACGCTGATGGTCGCCGTTTCCGAGCCGGATGGGATAGGCGTTTCCAAGGTTGCAGTTGACGATGGAAATAAAATAAATGGCTGCGTGGGCGTCAGTGTTGCGGTGACCTCTCGCGGCGTTGGGCGGATCAGAGTCGGGGTGAAGGTAGGCGTAAGGCTCGGCGCGATCGTGGGCGGAGGAGGAAGCAAGGCTTGCTGGGTCTGACCGGCAGCGAGAGTCTCAGCTGCGCTTGTATCGGCGGCATCCACATCTGTTGCGGGGAGGCCGGGCATGGCACAGGAACTCACAAGAAAAAGGATCAACACAGAATAAAAAAAGCGGGGCATGCGGATCATGATTCTTCCTTTGTTGAAGTATACCTTCTTTACAAATACCAGATCAGCCAGCCCTTCCCCAGCCATTTCCTGTGCAGGTCCACTTTGAAACCGCGCGCGGCCAGCCCTTCCGCCGCGGCGCTGAACCATTGCTTCAACCCAAAGGTCCTGGCCGCAGAGGTCTCCGCCGCAGATCGCTTCCACGCCTCAAAGAAATCATGGATGTTCTCGCCTTCAACAACATGATGGATGTGATTCTTCGGCAGAATGGTCTGGAATTCGCCCGCATCAAAACCAAGCCGGAAGTTGGTGCTGAACACCAGGGCCTCCATCTTCCATTTTGCATTTTCCAGCCTGCGCGCCAGGTTCGCAGACCAGATCTGGCCATACGGTGTGGATGTCCCTTCGATCATCAGCCCGCCCGGCAAAATGTACTCTGCCAGGCGTTCATACGCGGGAGCGAAATCCTTCTCTTCGTATTGTCTCAGCACATTGAACGCGCGGATCAAACGGACATGTTCATTCTTTTCCAGCGGCAGGTTGAACCCACCCAGGCGGAAGAAGGTCTGCTCATCCGCAAAGGGCAGCGCGGCCTCCACCCGTTCCTTGTCGATCTCCACGCCGAGGATCTTGAGATCCGGGTTCACACGCCGAAAGCGCGCGGCGCTCTCGAGCGTAGTACGCGCATCAAAGCCATAACCGAGGTCCACGAACAGGGAATCAACGAACAGGCCATCGGTCCGGGTGAGAAGCGAGGGCTCATAGAGCAGGATGAAGTTATCCACCCTGCGCAGCCGGTTGGCGGCGGTCTTTCCGCGCGTGGGCTGGCCCTGCGGTCTTTTGCTCGTTGTTATCTTCATGATAGCGATTATATATGGTGCGGTCAAAAGTCCTGAAAACAAAACTGCCCCGGAAAATTCCGGGGCAGTAAGGTGCATTGGGTTAGTCGCCCACTGTGGTGTCGGGCAATTCCTGCTCAGTCGAGTCGGAGCCTGCATTCGGCTGAGTGAAGCGGCCGTGAATAAAACCCGTACCGGCCGGGATGAGCTTGCCGATGATCACGTTCTCCTTGAGACCAAAGAGCGGGTCTGTGGTGGAACCGATGGCCGCGCCTGCCAGAACCTTGATGGTGTGCTGGAAGGAGGAGGCCGAGAGGAAGGAGTCAGTGCTCAGGGAGGCCTTGGTCACGCCGAGAAGAACTTCCTGGAAGCGCGCACCACTCCGGCTTTCAGCGATCAACTGCTCGTTAACCTTGCGGATCTCAAGGCGGTCGATCACATCGCCGGGCAGGAACTTGGTGTCGCCAGGGCGGGTGACCTGCACCTTGCTCAACATCTTGCGGATGATGACCTCGAAGTGCTTGTCGTGGATGTTCTGGCCCTGTGAGCGATATACCTTCTGAACCTCGGTCATGAGATACATCTGGCAGGCTTCGCGTCCCTGGATCTTGAGGATGCGATGCGGGTTGAGCGAGCCTTCGGTCAGCGGCTGGCCGGCTTCCACATGGGCGCTGTCGCGGACGAGCAGGCGGGATGTGTTCGGGATGTCAATGATGACTTCCTCGCGCTGTTCGTAGGAAACAATGATCTTTGATTCCTTCTTTTCGACAGCGATACGTCCGCCGTGCTGGGCGACGATGGTGGCCTTGTCCTTGGTAGCGATGACCTCGCCAGCCTGAACTTCGGCTTCATCCTTGACCGCGAACTTCCAGTCTTCAGGAATGGCGTACTCGTCGTGGATCATTTCGGCATGCTCGATATGAACTTCGCGCATGTCGGCATAACGTTCGGACTGCATGATATGGATCACACCGCTGATCTCGGCCACTACAGCTTCACCCTTCGGCTGCTTGCGCGCTTCGAAGATTTCCTCCACACGCGGGAGACCGGTCGTGATGTCGGAACTTCCGGCGGAAGCCACACCACCGGTATGGAAGGTGCGGAGCGTGAGCTGCGTGCCCGGCTCACCGATGGACTGCGCTGCGACGATGCCGACAGCAGAACCGAGTTCGACCATCTCCCCGCGGCCAAGGTCGATGCCGTAGCACTTGGAGCAGATGCCGTGTTCGAGTTCGCAGGTCATGGGCGAACGGAGTTTGACCTCGGTCACACCAGCCACTTGAATGCGGCGGGCGAGCTCGTGTGTGATGACCTCGTTGGGTTCAGCCAGCACTTCGCCCGAATTCGGGTCGAGGATGCGCTGTGCAGCAAGGCGGCTATACATGCGGCTCTGCATGGACTGACCAGCAACATCGTCGGATTTGCGGATCCAGACGCCGTCGTGCGTGCCGCAGTCATATTCGTTGATGATGATATCCTGCGCAATATCCACGAGACGGCGGGTCAGGTACCCGGCGTCAGCGGTGCGGAGGGCGGTATCCGCCAAACCTTTGCGCGCGCCGTGCGTGGAGATAAAGTACTCCTGCGCGGTCAGGCCTTCGCGGAAGTTGGAGCGGATGGGCATCGGGATGATGCGCCCGGAGGGGTCAGCCATCAAACCGCGCATACC
>DAOQBX010000117.1:0-5745 GCA_035340155.1 Anaerolineales bacterium
CGGCTTTGGCCACATTCTTTGCTTCGGCATGGTAACGCGCCGCCGCCCAGACCTGGTCCACATGAAGAAGCCTGCCTTGTTTGGCGATCCGGATCCATAGCAAATGGTCAAGCAGAAAGTGGAAGGCAGGGTCGAGGCCGCCCGTTTTTTCCAGGGCAGAACGGCGCATGAACACAGCAGGTTGGCCGATGATCTGGAAACACAACAGGTCGTCAAACGTGAGTTGCTTGTAGGTCAACGTGTTAAACGTCTGCCCGTTCTCATCCACAGCCAGCATGTCTGCATAGACCAAAACTGCAGCCGGGTTTTCTTCGAAGGCTTTCACTGCTTTACTGATGGTCCCCGGCAGGTAATAATCATCAGAGTTGAGCCAGGCCACGATCTCGCCCGAAGCGCGCGCAAAACCCTTGTTGATGGCATCCGCCTGACCCTTATCCTTCGCCGATTCCCAATATGCCAATCTGCCCGCATATTTTTTGATGATCTCCACACTGCCATCGGTGGATGCGCCGTCGATCACGATGTACTCGATGCGCGGATGATCCTGCTCCAGCACGGAGTGCAGGGTCTGTTCGAGGTACCTGGCCTGGTTATAAGAAGGGGTGATGATGGAAACGAGGGTCATGATACAAGCATGATCTACTTCGATCGCAGATCGTACAGAATATATCCCTCGCCCTCAACGGCGACAGGATAAGATTCCAGGATAGTCTTGAGTGCGGGTTGCTTATCAAGTTGGCCGAAGGCGGTCACCAAAAAATAATCCTTGCCAACGGTCAGCGCATCGAACTCAGCTGCATTGTTCTTATCGGGGTTGCGCGTCTGGCTCAGACCCGTCTCAAGCGGCCACAGGTCCACTTTGCGCCAGCCGTACAACATCAGGCGAAAGCCATAATCCTGAGTCAACGCGATGACCTTCGCATCGGCGGGGATGGCTGCGCCTACATCGTTCCAAAAGGCCGGTTCATGATGGAAATCTTCGGCAACCAGAACGGAGCGCGATGCGTAAGCCTGATACCCGATCACAATTACGACCAGCGCAATAAAGCCCGCGCGTCCGACTCCGCCGACAGCGGATACATGTTCCACCAGCGGATTCAACGCCACGGCCAACCCCAACGTAATGAGTGGGATCAATTGAATGTGGTAATAACTATGTGTGTACATCTGGAACGGCAGGGTAAGCCCATACAACACATAGCCAATCCACAAGCTGACCAGCAGCCAGCGCATCCGCGAGGGAGCGATCAACGCCCCGGCAATGCTGAGGAAGAGGGTCATCAAACCGAACAGCGTACCGAGAAAGGCCAGCCACTTGGTATAGAAATCTGTGCTGGTGATGAGTTTCATCAACGCCAGCGACCACGAGAAGAAATACTCAGTGGAGCGGCCGTGATTCAGCAGCACATAAAACAACAATGAAGGCAGCACCATGATGACAGCCATTGCCCACACTTGTTTGGACTTCCAAAAATCCCAACCGAGGGTGTAGAGCACCATCGCCACCGCCGCTGCACCCACCAAAAAGACGATCACGATCTTGACAAAGGTGGCAAAGCCGAGGAACACAGCAGCAAGGATGGCCCATTTCCAAGTCAACTTGTCACCCAGGGCTTCGCCGGAGATCAACGGTGAATGGTCCTCGCTCCAGCGATAGAGGAAATAGACCCCGATCACAAAGGCGGAGGTCATCAATGGGTCAGGTTGGAAACTTCGGCTGACCTGCACTGAAAAGGGCAGCACAAAGTAGTATGCCAGCGCGATCAGCGCCGCCCAGGGTAAGGAGACTCGGCGCATCAGATCGAAAAGGGCCACCGAGGCCGCCAGCCAGAACAACGTCTCCCAGACGCGGGCCACGGCGATGCTCTCCCCTCCCGTAAGTAAATAACTGGTTCCGACAATGGTCTCAATGACCGGCGGTTCATACTTCCCCACCGCAGCGGCGAAAGTGGCCGCCAGTTGGCGTTGCTCTGCCGTGGCAGAGGGCAGGGCGTCGTAATAGATCTCGCGCGCCACGAGCGAGTTCCGCAATTGGCGCGAGGAATGGAAATCCAGCGGAGGATCGGTCAGGTCAAGCAGGCGCAGCAATCCGCCCAGGGCGAGGAGCAGAATGAAGACGAGCGACCAGGGTTTGGTACGGGAAAGAGGCGAGAGGGTCATTGAGGTTTGGAGGTTTAACGTCACCGTTAAACGTCAGATCAGAAGAGGGAATTGTAGTCCACTTTGGGGAAGATGGTCAGTTTGCCGCCCACAGTGGCGTCGATCACTTCGCGCCCCGCCCGGCGATACGCCTCACGCGCCATGATGTACCCGACTTCAGAGGTGTCGAGATCGGGCAGTTGCCATTTAACACCCTTGCCAAAATAGTTCGGCATGAAGTGGTTGGGGTCATCGCCTTCGGAGGTGACAGTTTTGTTCGCATCACCTTTGGATGTGAAGTTATGGTCCACGCCGATGAGGATGACCTTCTCGAAGCCCATGTGAAAGGCGATCTGCAAGGCAAAAGTTGTGACGGTGGCGCCTTCCCATACCCTCCCGCGGACATCGCCTGAAAATTTTGGGCCGGTATAAGAAGTGTAGATGAAATTGGTCGTGTTGGTGTAGGTCTGATCGTTGAAGAAGCGATGCGAACGCCACGACAGGAATTTGGGCATGGTCAGCGCGGAGATGTCGTTGACGAACTGTTCAATGACCAGGTCGTTGATCGAAGCGAAATATGTCGTTTGGAAGCCGATCTCAGGGAAGGCCACATAGAAGCGATTCATCCCGAAGGTGAATTCATTCTTGAGTCTTGAGAGGTCGGTCTGCTTGAGCGAAGGTCCGTTGCCAATGATGAAGGCGCGTTTGCCTTTGTGAATATCCTTGAACGCAGCCAGGCGCTCCATGCTTTCACGCCTCCAGGGGTGCAGATAGGCATTCGGCAATTCCGGCAGGCGCCTTATGGAATCCGTTGCATAACGCGCCGCATTCCATAAGGCGGGTGGGATGATCCGTTTGAAGGTCTGTTTCATGCTTCCTTATAGTAATATGCTTTGAGAGGGATGAGATTGACGAAGATGGCCGCATTGATGAGCAGCAAGATGGCATCCAAAATATCAGGAAAGCCGATGAAGATCAACAACGTACTGATTCCCAGGATGACCAGCGCAGTCACATAGACCCACTTCTCGCGATCTTCCAGAATACGGGCAACAAGGATCAGGGCCAGGATATTGATGAGAAAGAAAAAAGCCACCAACGCAGCCGTGACGGTATTGGAATCCGCGATCATCTTATAAATAATGTTACCGCCGTTAAGCAGCCACATTGCGGAATTCAAATACAACAGGACACGCACAGTCCTTTTTCGCCGCTCGACCAATTCCTGTGAGCGTTTACGCGGATACTTCATTCGGTGCTTAATCTCGCAGTCGCGCCGCCATCCACAATGATGGCCTGGCCGGTCATGAAGGAAGACTGGTCATTGTCTGCGAGGAAGTGAATGGCATGGGCGATTTCTTCCGGTTTCCCCACACGCCCATTGACCGTCTTGCGGGCGAGGTTATCCAACCGCTCCTGCATGTCTCCAGAGCCGACATGCCCGCGGCCAAGTCCGGCGCGCAGCATGGGTGTATCCACCGCACCCGGCAGAATGGCGTTTACGCGGATGTTCTCCGGCGCAAATTCGATAGCCATGGCGCGGGTTAGGGCCAGCAAGCCGCCTTTGGAGGCGGCATAAGCGGCGATGTTGGCGGAGGTCTGCACGGCATGCACAGAGGAGACGTTCACGATCGCGCCACCACCCGCTTTGAGAAGCGGGTGTGCCAGTTTGACGCCCAGAAAAACCGAGCGTAAGTTGGCAGCCATGACCGCATCCCACTCTTCGACAGTGGTCTGAATGAGCGGTTTGGCCACCTGCAACGCAGCGTTATTGACCAGCGCGTCGAGCGAATCAGTGAAGGCCCTGGCTTGTTCAAAAATGGATTCCATGGCTTCGGGGCGGGAAATGTCGGAGCGGATGAAGAGTCCGTTTTGGGGGAATTCGCCGAACTCGTTCCGGTCCACGCCGATCACGTGCCAGCCTTGTTGGGCGAAGAGGTCAACGGAAGCGCGGCCAATGCCGCCCGCTGCGCCGGTGATGAGAATTGTTCTGGTCATAGGATTCTTTCGGTGTTCAGGAATAGCGATGGCTGCCCAAAATCGAAGCCGCCAAAAATTCAAATTACTTTTGATTCAGCCTGAATATTATACAAGCATCGATGGTATTTTCGTTCTGATAATTTTCGGCAACGAAGGTAAAGATATCCTCCATGCCCGGCTGGATGTACATCTTCTTCTTGAGCCCGGGCGTGGAATATTGTTCGGCGCGCGCGGCCTCATCCAGTGACGGGATGGCATCCACGGAGCGGGAACAGTCGAGGATCAGTTCGGGGCGTCGGGAGGTCAGGTCTTCGAAGTAACGATCTTCTATTTCTTTGGTCAATGAACCTTCGAGGAAGAGCGGGTAGTACAAATACTTCACCGGCGACGTTCGCTCAGCGGTGAAGTTAATGCCCATTTCCGGGTACCAGGTCAACACAAGGTCTTCGGGTTCGGTGTTATCGCGAATATAGGCAGAGACGGGATCCACAAAAGCATTGGGCGATCTCAAGGCTTGAAAATACCCGGTCCAGGATGAAGGCGATATGGCGAATAACATCACGATGAGGGTCAATGCCGCGACTGCGCCAAAACCAACGCTCCACGCTTCGAGGACGGGGATCTTGAAGGTCAGCTGCCAGGCCTCGGCGAAGAGAGAAGCGGAATAGACCGCCACTGCCAAAGTCCAGCTGATGTAGTAATGGGCGAAATTCCGTCCCGACAGATTACTCAAAAGAATCTCAAGCGGGAACCAAAGCAATAGAAAGATGTCAAAGACAGAGACCCTGCGCTGTACAAGACTCCACAGGAAGCGCAAGCCAAGGATCAACCAGGCGAGAAGTGTGAACCAGCCGTACCCGCCCATCCCATAACGGCCGAAGCCTCCAAAGAGGTCCAGCCATTCGCGGGTTTTGGCAGCAGAATATGAAAAGTTAAACAGGATGGAGGCGTAGAACATCTCACCCACATTCCCAAGCATGGCAAAGTAGATCGTCCACAACAGCAGTGGGAGAGCAAATCCGGCCAGCGCAGCCAGGAGGATGCGCAGCGCCTCCAGGTAATTTCGTTTGAACACGTAAAACAAAAAGACCGCGCCAAGAATCGCAAAGAATCCGCCAATGTTATTTGCGCGAAAAGTGAAACTCAGCCCAAACCATACGCCAAGCCATAGGTATTTCCAGATATTTTGTTTTTCATTTGCCATCGAGAGAAAGAGTATCAGCCCTGCGGCATTGAAGAGCAGGGCATACTCTTCTGTATAGTTGCCATACCCCAGCACGGTACGCAAACCCAATCCCGCCAGCGTCGTTCCAAACAGGGCCGCGCCAATACCCCAACGTTTCGATATGGCCTGATACAAAAGCAGCAACGTCCCGAAGAGGCAAAGTAATTCCACGAACCAGACTCCCCAGCGCGAACCACCTCCCAACAGCAACCCCAATGCATTGATATAGAAAATGCCCGGCCCTTTTGAGTCCCAAAAATCCTGGTACGGAATTTTTCCATCGAGGATCTGGCCGCCCGCATACAGGAAAAAACCGCCATCTCTGGCGGGCTTATCCAAATGCGGGTTGGCGAGCGCAAGCGCAAGTGCCGTCAGCAGGAACAAAAAAACATGGGGCAGTG
>DAOQBX010000118.1:0-5691 GCA_035340155.1 Anaerolineales bacterium
GAGTGGGTTCTGGCACCGCAGCATTGACCAACGCCATGGCCGTCTCGAGCAAAATGCCGGTGGCTTTGCCATCCGCATCACGCTGGATCGCCCCGTCTTTTGGGTTTGGCGTGTCGTCGGTGATGTTCGCTAATTTCAACGCAGAAGTATTTGCCCATGCGGCGTGCAGGGATTTGGCTGTGAGATATACAGGATGATTCGGCGTAACCGCGTCAAGTTCGGCGGCGGTTGGGAAGTTCCCATCCCAATCGTTCTGCTGCCAGCCGTGACCCAGCACCCACTCACCCGGCTTCGTACTTTGCGCGCGCTCTGCCACCCGCTGTAAACATTCCACCTTCGTCTTCGTCTCGCAATCGACCTTGGACAGGCCCAATGAATAATATTGGAGGTGGATGTGCGCATCGGTCAGGCCGGGCAGGATGGTCTTTCCTTTCATATCCTGCTTTTCGATCCTCCCGTGCGCAAGGCTTTCAAGTTGATCTTTCCCCCCCACAGCCACAATCCGCCCGCCCGCGATGAGAATCGCAGAAGCAAGCGGATTGGATGAATCAAGGGTGTGAATGTTGGCGTTATAGAGGAGTTTCATCTTTACCTAATGAGGGACTATCCCTTTGATCTGAAATGTTATATCAACTTCTCCAGCAGGGCATCCAATTCTTCGTTCGAGTAATAATAAATGGTGACCGTACCGCCCTTTTTGCTGTGCTTGAGCGCGACCTTTGTACCCAGACTCTTTTGAAGGCGTTTTTCCACATCATTGATATCCGCATTGCGGGCAGGCTTTTTGGCAAGGATGGGCTTTTGTCCCATGCGCCGCCGAACCAATTCCTCTGCCTGGCGCACACTCAACGATAAATTGATGATGGTCTGCATGGCCGAGACCTGCGCCTTCTGGGTGGAAAGCGCCAACAGAGCCCGGGCATGGCCCTCGGTGATCCTGCCATCCACCAATGCCTGCTTGACCTCGCTGGCAAGGTTCATCAGGCGCATGGTATTCGTCACGGCTACGCGACTCTTGCCCACTCGTTTAGCGATCATCTCATGCGAAAGGCCGAAATCATCCGAGAGATGGTGATACGCCTCCGATTCTTCCATTGCATTCAAGTCTGCGCGCTGGACGTTCTCGATCAGAGCCAGTTCAAGCAATTCCTGGTTATTCGCCTGTCGCGGAATGATCGGTACGGTCTTCAAGCCTGCACGCTGTGAAGCCTGTAAACGGCGTTCACCAGCAATAAGGATATAGGTCCCGTCCCCATTCGGGGAAACGATGAGCGGCTGGATGACCCCATGTTCACGGATGGAAGCAGCCAGTTCGTTCAGTTCCTCTTCTTTGAAGTGCAGGCGTGGCTGGCGCGGGTTGCGCTTGATCGACTCCACCGGAGCCTGCTGCACGCCGCTGCCATGACCTCCCCCACCCGCAGGCGGCACCGAAGCCTTCCCGCCGGGAATGAGCGCATCCAAACCTTTGCCAAGACCTTTTCGTTGAGCCATGTTTGCTCCTTAATTTCCGTATCGTTAAAATTAGCCAAACATCGACGATGAACTACAGACCGTGGTTAAGAGTCCATCCTTAGTTCTTATCGCCCTTCAACAATTCCTTCGCGAGCGCTTCATACGCCTGCGCACCAACCGAGGTCGGCGCATATTCCGAGATCGGCAGGCCATATGAAGGCGCCTCCGCCAGGCGCACGCTGCGCGGAATGACGCTCTTAAAGACCTGGTTCGGAAAATGATTATTCACTTCGGTGACCACATCGGTGGAGAGGTTGGTGCGGTTGTCGAACATCGTCAGGATCACACCGCGCACCTTCAGTTCAGGAAAGAGCGCCGAGCGCACACGCTCGATCGTCTGGGTTAGTTGCCCCAGTCCTTCAAGCGCGAGATATTCGCATTGGACCGGCACCACCACGCCGTCCACTGCGGCCATTAAACCGTTGACGGTCAACAGGCCCAGCGAAGGCGGGCAATCCACCAAAACATAATCATAGCGTTTGGCGACCTTCAGAATGGCCTTACGCAAGCGCGACTCGCGCGCCAGTTCATCCACCAGCTCCACTTCCGCGCCCGCCAGTGAAGGCGACGACGGCAACAGCGACAGGCTCAAGCGTTCATTCAACAGGATGTAAGGAAAAATATCCTCTTCGCCGAGCAATGCTTCATAGGTGCCGCCTTCCACACCGAGCTTATCCACGCCCAGGCAAGAGGTGGCATTGGCCTGCGGGTCAAGGTCCACCACCAGTACGCGCTGACCGAACTTCGCCAAATAAGCCGCAAGGTTGATCGTGGAAGTGGTCTTGCCCACCCCGCCCTTTTGATTCACTAACGTATAGATCTTCGTCAAGATAAAACCTCCATCAAACATTGCTCGATCTCTTTTTTAGTGGGAATACCCAGCAACCCAACACGCGTCACCGAGAGCGCCGCAAGGTTCGTTGCAAAACGCACGGCTTCCCACGGGTCGCGGGTCCGATACAGGCGCGTGAAGAACGCCGCCGCAAAAATATCGCCCGCACCGGTCGCATCCACTTCCTCCACGTTCAATGGACGGAAGCGCCGCCGGTCTCCATTCCAATGCAACACCGCCCCCTGCTCCCCTTCCGTCAGGCAGAACAAACGGGTGTGATGTGCCATCCATTCGACCAGTTCCAGGTCGCGATTGACATCCTCAATGCTCATCACCACGCCTCCAGCCGGACCGAGGACCTGCTCGCTGTTCTCCCAGGCCCTGGCGAACACTGAACCTTTTTCATCCCAGTCTCGCAGCCAACCCTGCGGTGTAACGCCCACCCATGATGATGGGAACTGCCCTGCCATGGCCGGGTCCACTTCCTGCGCGATCGGCGCAAGGTGAACGATCGGTGCATTCCGCCAAATTTCAGGCACATCCGCAAAAGTGATCCGCGCAGCCTGGTGATGCAAAGTCTGTTTGCGGCCCTGTTCGGTTTTCACATTTTCAAAGACGGTGCTCTGTCCTGTTGGAACATTATATATCTGGATCCCCTCCAGGCCAGCCAGCGGTGCATCCGACCCGGCCGAAGTGACCATACCCACGCGCATCCCCATTGCCCGTGCCGTCAGCCCCGAGTAGGAAACCGTCCCACCGAGTTGTTTACCGGTCGGTGTCAGGTCTACTGCCACGTGGCCGATGAGAAGGTAATCCACAGGCTGTAGGAGGGATATTTCTGACATATTGCGAATTATACCCAGTCTGGAGTCGAAAGTATCCAAACTTCCAACCCCAAAAAGGAGATTGCACAACAAGTCGTATAAAAAAGGACCGTAGACAATCGTCTACGGTCCTTGGGTCAGGCGTCTTTTTATTCTTTCGGAAGGATGACCACTTTACGATACGGATCATCGCCGGTGCTTTCGGTGGTCACTGCCGGATGACCGCGCAGTTCAATGTGGACGACGCGGCGCTCATTGGCGGGCATCGGCTCCATGGTGACCTTGCGGCCAGTCTTGGTGACCTGGTCGGCCATGCGATTGGCTAACTGGCGGATCTGCTTCTCGCGGCGGGAGCGATAGCCTTCAACATCGATGACCATCTGCACCCAGGTCTGGGTCTGCTTGCCGACGATCAGCGAGGCAACGTGCTGGAAGGCGGTCAGGGTTTCGGCATGGCGGCCGATCAACGCACTGAGGTCTTCGCCGCGCACATCCACCTGAATGACACGATGTTCCTCGGAACTGGACTCATCGTAATGGGCAGAGACCTGTGCCGTCATCCCCATGTGATGGATCAGTTTGGAGACCACTTCTTCGGCGGTGTCCAAAACATGGTCGTGCTCCATTCGTTCCACTTTCTTTGGTGCAGGCGGAGGAGCGACAGGTTTAGGTGCTGCGGCAGGTTTGCGCTCGGCGGCCTTTTTCTCCGGACGGGGCTTCGCTTCTTTCTGCTGCCGGGGCTTTGGCTCCGCCTTCTGGGCAGGAGCAGGCTTCGGGTCCGGTTTGGAAGCGGGTTGTTCCGTGACAGGCGGGTTGACGGAGAGGCGTACGCGCACCTGGCGTCCGCCGAGTCCGAACAATCCCTTTGAGCCTGAGTCCAGCACTTCCACAGAGACGGCATCGGCGGTGAGGCCGAGTTGAGTCAGGCCGTCTTGAATGGCCTCTTCAACGGTTGGAGCGATGATTTCGAGGGTGGTTCGCTCGCTCATATGGGTTCCTCCCTATTTCTTAGCCGGGGCTTTTTTGTTTCCGCCGGGTAATAAGTTATTCCAATTGGCGCGGCCGGTTGCCGCGTATTGGACGATGCCCAGCAGGTTGCTGACGATGAAATACACGGCAATGCCTGAAGCAAAGTTCAGCGCAAACCAGCCGAGCAGTAAAGGCATGTAGATGCTCATCATGCCAGACATGGCCGCGCTCTGGTCACCAGGGGTGGTGGTGGCGGGCATGGTGAGTTTGGTCTGGATGTACGTGGTAAGCGCCACAACGATGGCGAGGGTGGGCAGGGCAAAGCCAAAGATCGCGATCGACTCGGGGCGGCCCAGGTCCATCCACAGGAATTTGCTGTTGAGCGGGATGATGTTCGCCACGTTCTGGAACGGATAAACGGTGCGGGCCAGTTTGAGCATATCCAACGGGGTGGCCGAGAGAGCGCGGATGATACTCTGATATAGGCCAATGATGATCGGGAATTGGATCAGGGTCGGCAAACAGGATGCAAAGGGGTTGATGCCTTTTTCCTTGTAAATGCGCATTTGTTCCTGTGCCAGTTTTTCACGGTCTTTGGCGTATTTCTTCTGGATCTCCTGCCAGTCCTTGTCGTTCTGCAATTCCTGCATGGCTTGCGCGCCTTTCACCTGTGAAGCGTTCAACGGCCAGGTGATAAGTTTGATCAGGATGGTGAAAAGAATGATCGCAAGGCCAAACATGTGCGGACCGTGCCCAAGCACGTCATAGATCCACAATAAAAGGTTGGTCAATGGTTGAATGATAAATAGTTCCCACATGGGTCGGGTTCCTTATTTCGCGGGGGTAAAGGTCCAGGCTTGTTTACCTTCGCCATCATAGGCAGCGATGGCAAAGTCGCCCTGATAGGGCGCAACCAGAACGAGGGTGCCAGAAACGACGGGCGTGGTATATATCTTGCCGCCGGTGGTCTTTTGCCAGAGGGTTTTGCCGTCACGGTCGAGGGCAAAGAAGGAGCCTTCTTCTGTTGCAAAGTAGATCTGGTCGCCCATTACAAGCGGATTGGCAACAATGGGACCATCAGGTTGGATCGCGCCCCAATTCTGGCTGCCACTGGGAATATCCAGTGAATATACGTTGCCGCTCAAGTCGGCATAGAACAAAGTATCGCCGTCAAGTGTGGGCGAGCCCCAGATCCAATTTGTCGTAGTGGCGGCCGATTCATGCTGGCCGTTGGCTCCTACAATTTCAACGGTTGAAGAGAAGGAACCTACGTATACACCACCTTCAGTCGCGGCCGGGCTGCCGGGAATGGCACCACCCAGATCGACAGGATCTCCCGTCGTACCATTGGCAGGGTCAATGATGTGAAGGTGATGATCGAGCGAAGCCACATAGATGAACTGTCCATCGGTCACCGGGGCAGACCACAACGCCCCCCCCAACTCGATGGGGTCAGCGGCCTGTTTGCCGTCCATGCCGAGGGTGTAGAGGAAGCCGTCGGTATTGGGAGCGTAGATGCGCTCATTGAAGACCAGGGGAGCGGCCACCCATTTC
>DAOQBX010000119.1:0-5689 GCA_035340155.1 Anaerolineales bacterium
CGTCTGCGCTTCACGCGGGGAGCGGGGCTGGTTCGGCCCCGAGGAACAACATCCCGGCCTGGAGCGACTCGGCCAACTCCGATCTGTTGAGTTGGTGAATGCCGTGAAAGAACTCGGCATACATAGCCTCTCCTTCCTTGGCTATGTTGACGGGGATGTGGATCAGGCCGACCCAGCCGAGGCTATTGCCAGGATCGTCTCGCATATTCGGCGCATCCAGCCGCAGGTGGTGGTAACCTTCCCCCATGACGGCAATTACGGCCACCCCGATCACATCGCCATCGGACAATTTACCAATGCTGCCATTGTCTGCGCCGCTGACGCAGGGTACAAAGACCCACAAAACCTTCCACCGCATCGCGTTTCCAAACTCTATTACATGGTGGACGGCGAAAGTTTTGTGAGCCTGATCGCACCCTTCATGGGCGATATGACCTTCCCCGTGGATGACCAACTGCGCGGTGAGAACGCCTGGAAGGAATGGATGATCACCACCCGTATCACTATGGGGGAGTATTGTGGCGCGGCCTGGCGGGCTATTCAATGCCACCAAAGTCAGTTGGCAACCCTCGGTGCTCTCGCCGACATGCACGAAGATGCTGCTGTTGCGGTGCTTGCCATGCAAGGGACCTTCTTTCGCGCTTTCAGCCTGGTCAATGGCGGGCGGAAGGTGGAGTCGGATCTCTTTGAAGGGTTGAGGTGAAGTAAATCATACAGGTGACAGAGGCTCTGTCACCTGTATGATTCTTTTTCGTTTTGTTGCTACGCCAAAATGACCTGGCCGCAATACTCGCATTTATCCATGCCGAGTTCGAGCGTCCCACCACAATGGGGGCATGCAAAGGTCTCAGCCTTCACTTGATGTCCGGCCGATTTGAAAGCGGCCTCGTTCTCCGCCAGGTCGCCGCGCAGTCGTTTGAGGCGTGAGAGATAGGCATCGCCGCTGACCTCACCTGCCTTGCGCAAGCGCTCTACATCCGCAATGGATTCTTTCAACATGCGGCGCTCGGCTTCTAGGCTTTCGCGGCTTTTGTCTTGCAGTGAGAGTTTCATCTCAGGTTTGGCCGGGATGGAAGCCAGAATGGCTGCGATGACCGGGATCACCGCCGAGACGATCAGGCCGACGATGAGCGGCGTGAACTGGAAACCGGGGATGGAACTGAAATTGACCTTGTGGGTCTGTACTTCACTGCCATCGGCGATCACCACATAGCGTTCATTGCCAAGTTTCCCGATATCGATGCGGGTGATGCCGGAGGAATGGTCTGGCAGGTTGTTGCGTGTGCCATTATCGGTGAAGATCGCCACATTACCTGCTTCATCGCCGATGACCGCTTCCTGCTTGCCATCCTCGTTGATATCCAGCCCGGCGATCTCGGTCACCTTGTCGGATAATGAACCGGTCCACATCTGGCTGGCGGTGGAGCCGTTGAAAGAGAAAGCCCACACGCCGCTATCCTTCCCACCGACCACGATCTCACGCGAAGATGGATCGCCGTTCAATTCCACTTCGCGCACCTCGCTGACCGCCTGCCCCAGGGATTTTTCAAAGAGGATGCTGCCATCTACAGCGCTGTAGATGCGGAAGAGTCCGAACTCGCCGCCGGTGATGATCTCGCTGTTGCCATCTGCATTCAGGTCAAAGGCGCGCATCCTGCGCAGCTGTTCCTGACTCCCCGCCCAGACCGTTTCTCCGCTGGAATTGAAGACCGTGATCGTGCCGTCGTTCGAGGCGATGGCCACGTTGACCGTGCCGCCGATGAGGGCATCGTCCATGCCACGGATCTCAGCCGAGCCGACGTTGCCGCTCCACAGAGAGGTCCCGTCTGCGCTCAAGGCGAGGATTCCGCCGCCGTTATCGCCGAGGACGATTTGAGGTCCGGATGAGAAGCGCAGCACTGCCACACGCGAAGGGAAGCCGATACTGAGAGTCTGCGCCAGGTTGCTCGCATTCGCTTTGGAGATCACATCCACCGCCGCGCCGACGCCCATGTAATAGACGATGATATCTTCCGAGCCATCTCCGTTCACGTCACCGAGAGTGGTTTTCGGACTGGCGTAATCCAGCCCCAGGATGGAAGTGCCGGAGCCATCGTAGACATTGAGCCCGTTGGAATTTTGAATGAAGAGATCGTCCTGACCGTCGCCGGTCACGTCAATGACTTTCATACTTTCAGCGGCAGAGAATGGCTGTGACCACGCCACCGTGCTGCCGAACTTCTCGGCGGTGACTGCGCCGCTGAAGGCGAATACGCCCGCCACGACCATGACAAGACAGATCAACACGAACGCGACAATAAAGGGGATGATTTTGCGACTCATTTATGCAGCCTTTCGTTCCAAAAGAGAATATGCAGATTTGAGGAAGGTGAGGATGTCGGTCTGGGCCACATCCTCAAAAGGGGAGACGGCCAGGATATTGATGATGCCGCCGTCGGTGCTGAGTTGGTGGACGCGATATTTGCCGACATCCTTGCCGGTGGAAAAGAGGTTGTTGGGTTTGATGGTGTAGGCCTCGGGGTTGACCACGATGCGCACTTTCAATTCCTGTTGCGAACCCTTGAACTTTTCGGGTTTGAGTTTGCTCTTACCGCTGATGCGGCTGCGCTTCCAATACGATTTGCGCTTCTTGGATTTTTGCATGGCGGTCAGGCGCAGAACGTTGCCATCGTAGAGTTTGGCCTTGAGCGAGAGCCACGGGTCGCTGAAGTGTTGGGTGGTGCGCTGCTGCGTGTCCTTGCTCTCGCGCGCCACTTTGTTTTGCAGCATGGACCCTGTCAGGTCGAGATGGCCGAGGAAGGTGGTGCCCGGTTTGAGGTCGTCGCGAAGCGTATGAAGGATTTCCCTGGTGCCGTGATAACGCGGGGAGAAATCGAGGATGTCGCTCTTGCGCAGGCTGCGCGCCATCACAATGGCGGCGATCCATAGCATGAATCCGCCTGCGATGAAAACGAAGGAGGTATAGCCGAGCAGGAACAGGAGCACATCCACGAGCATCAGACCGATGCCCGCAAAAAAGATCATGAGCGGGATCCAGCGCCACTTGTCTCCGCTGGTCTCGGTCTTTTGCGTTTCAGTCACGAACTTGTTCATGCCGCGGATGATGGCGTCGGGCTTGTCTGCAATGGAGACATAGACCGGCGCAAATTCTTTTTTACCGAACTTGTCGGTGGTCTTGACCTTTTTCCGGGCGGTGTTCAGCAAATAAAAGAAAAGGGATATGACGATGATGCCCGCAATGGCGGTCCCGCAAAGAAAAACCTCCATCCATGCCTCCGAGTTATAATGATGAAAATGACCAACGTTCTGTACACAGCCTTCGACATCGTTCCGAGCCCCAAGGGGGCCAGTACCCATATTCTCCACAACTTGCGCGGGTTGGTCAATGGGAATTTTGACGCTCATCTTATCACGCCCAACGACGGTCTGCTCCCCCCCGAAGATACTATCGCAGGCGCGCGCGTTACGCGTATCTCGCAGGACCTTTCGCAGAATTTTCTGGCGCGCGCTGTGCATTTCGGCAAGTCGGTGCTTGCACACCTTGTGCTTCATCCCGATTATGACGTGATCCACTACCGCAACATCTGGGACGGTTTTCATATCGCACAGAACAAAAAGAAATTCGGCTACAAGACCCTCTTCGAAGTGAACGGCCTGCCTTCCATCGAACTCAAATATCACTACCCCGGCATGGACCCCGACCTGCTGTCCAAGGTCAAGGAACAGGAGATTGCGACTTTGCACCTGAGCGACGCGATCATCTGCCCGTCGAACGTGACCCGCGAATACATCGCTTCGCTCGGCCTAAGCCGAAAGTTGGTCACTGTCATCCCGAACGGGGTCAGCCCCGCAGACTTTCCCGTCACACTGCTGCCAAGCCGTGATGGACGCGATCCTATTTTGCTATACATCGGCACCCTGGCCGACTGGCAAGGCTTGGACATCCTCATCAAAGCCCTGCCAAAGATCCTCGCGCAGCAGCCGGTGAAACTCCGTATCCTCGGGCGCGGACGTTCGCGCCAACGCAAGATGCTAGCCAAGCAGATCCGCAAACTTAATTTGGAAGAGTATGTCACCGTCCAACCGGCGGTGCCGCACCACGAGATTCCCGCCGTTATCGCTGAAGCGGATATTTGTGTGGCCCCGCTCGGCCTGAATGATCGCAATGTGACCCAGGGCGCCTGCCCGATCAAGTTGCTGGAGTACATGGCGGCGGGTCGCCCTCTGCTGGCCTCGAACATGCCCATCGTCCGCGAACTGGTGCGCGAAGATGTGGACGGCCTGCTTTTCTCGCCCAGCGATCCGGACGACCTGGCGCGTCAGGCGAACCTGCTGCTGAAAGATGCCGACCTGGCTCAGCGGCTGGCCGGGTCTGCGGCGGAACATGTCAGAGAGAATTTCACCTGGCACGAAGCGCAGAAGAAATTGTTGAAAGTATATGGGAGACTTCTCGAAAGTGTGTCTCCCCATTCCCCTTGACACTGCTGTTCATCGGTGGACGCGGTCTTATTTTTCAGTGCTATTTCTTCGAAGGCTTTGTACCATCAACTTCTTATCTGTAATTTCCGCAATTTTCAACCAACACGTCGCCATCTTTCACACTTCTATCATATAACGCATTACTTCTTTTTTCATTCACTTCAATTGACAAATTACGCATCAGGCGTTCTAAAAAGCCTCCACGATAGGCTCCTAATTCCCCTGGCCTGCGCTGTCTTGCGGACTGGGTGATGCCGTCCGATCAGCCTGGCCCGTTTTTAGTTCAGATTCCTATGACTCATCGCTTGAACTCAAGACCTTTTCTATTCTCCTGTCGGGTACCATCCAGATGATTGTGATTAATATGTAGATGATTAGTGATATGTAAGTTTGAAAAAACGAGAAAATCACCGCCAGGACAATTAACCCGGAAGTGAACTTTCCTTTCCGATCATCGCCAACGGCTTTCTTTAGCGCTGAATTTTCTCCATCAGATGCAATGATGCTTTTCTGCAATATGAGATACGAAATTCCAGCCATGAAAAGAATAAATCCGTAGGCTGCTGAAGGAAGCGGGCGGAAAAGATTTTCCCCCATCCAATCCGCAACGAAAGGAAAAAGGGATAACCAGAATAAGAGGCTGAGGTTGGCCCACAGGATTCCGCCGGTTATTTTTTTAGTTGTGTGGAGCATGTGATGGTGATTCATCCAGTAGATACCCACAAAAACAAAACTCAAAAGATAGATCAAAAGTTTAGGGACTACGGCGAGCAAAGAGTCTAGTTCGAATCCATCGGGCACTTTCAGTTCCAGCACCATGATGGTTATGATAATTGCCATCACTCCGTCAGTGAACGCTTCAAGCCGTCCTTTGGGCATTTTCATCTCCTGGTTTTGATACGCTTGTATATGTTTTACATTATACGCAAGCCACCCAGAGGATCGTCTATAGGAATCTGCTTGCGTGAAGCGTGCCGCATGCCCTCCAGACAGTCCCCAGCGTCAGGTATACTCTTTGTTAGACCCCGTCACAATTTATCAGACTCGTCGGGTTCGACATCAGGTGCCTTGTTGAGGATTTCTAAAAACTTTTCACGACTACCGCGCTTTGCACGTTTTTCTAAATACTCGATTGTAGAAATAGCCGCAACTTTCTCAGCAACTGCAAGCATGACAAACTGATTGACAGAAATACCTTCTTCTTGCGCCA
>DAOQBX010000120.1:0-5677 GCA_035340155.1 Anaerolineales bacterium
TTTCTTGGCTTCTACAAAGAACTTTCTCTGCCCGCCGATGCGGAAGGCATAGTCGGGCGCCTTGTTCTCCCCTTCGATCTCCAGGCTGTCTTCGTGGATGACATCCTTGTACATCTCGGCATGGCCCTGCCGGTTGAACACATCCCAGCCGAGCGCCTCAAAGAGCGGGTCGAGGAACTCGCGCCGGAGTTGCGTCTCGTTATACCTGCCGGAGCGGTAGGTTTCTCTATGTTCGTCAAAGCGCTGTACAAGTTGGTGAACGATCTCAGGAGCAGCCATGTGTGTTTATCCCTTTGTCTGATTGTACAGGAAAACAATTGACTTGGGGTAAACAAGTTCTTCCCACTAGGTGACAGTCACCTCCAAGGTGACTGTCACCTTTATCGCGCTTACTTCTTCTCCACGATCTTCTCGATCAAATCCTTCGGGGTGGCATACTCATGCAGCAGCGGGGTGATGTCGGCCACCAGAAAGCCGAGGCTGTCTTTCTCTTTGGCTTTTTTCTCCCGGTCCTTGATCGGGTAAAAATACTCCGCCGAAGAAGTGAGCCGGGTCTGGATCTTTTCGCACACGCCGGGCAGTTTTTCCAGCGGCAGGATCAGGATGAGGTCGGTCATGGACAGGTGGCCGATGAAATCCTCCGGCTTGCCGTCTTCATGCAACAGGTTGGAGATCATCATGACCGCAGCCCGCAGCACATCGTCTGAAGCCACAAAGCCGTACAGTTCACGGAAGGCATCCATGTGCCGGATGGAAACGAACAGGAGACCCTCCTCGCCCTCGGCCGTCATGGCTTCATAGAGTCTTTCCTCGGTCAGCGCGCCTTCGGGCAGGTTGGTGATGGGGTTGATCAGGGTATCGAAGGAGGCGCGTTTCAAGGCATTGCGCACGCGCAGGCGCAGTTCCTGCACATCGAAAGGCTTGGTGATGTAGTCGTCTGCCCCCAATTCCAGGCCCATCAAGCGGTCTGACCGGTCTCTTTTTTCCGTGAGGAAGATGATCGGAATATCGGCCGAGTGGCGGTTGCCGCGCAGCCGCCGGGCCACTTCATACCCGTCAATATCGGGCAGGCGAATATCCAGGATGATCAGGTCGGGCAGGATCGACTGACCCGCCTTGACCCCGTCCTCCCCCCAGTTGACGGTATAGACTTCATAACCTTGCACCCGAAAATACGCGTTCAGCATTTCCGCATTGTCCAGGTCGTCTTCGACGATCAGGATTTTGGTTTTTTTCTCCAACCGGCTGGTTACATGCGGGTAGGGGGCGGGGATCTTCTTATACATCACCAGCCGGAAGCGGTTCATGGTTTCATCGTTCTCGATGAACAACCCCACTTTTCCATCCGGGTCGATGGTCTTGTTCTTGATCAAAGAGTTGCGGGTCCTCAAGATGCCCCGGCCTTCGCTTTGGTTCAAGCCGGTCTTGCGCAGGGTTTGCAACAGGCGCGGGTTGCGCTGATAGGGCGGGCGCAGAGGTTTGTTGGTATTCAACAATTCTTCAGCGCTGAACAGGCTTTTACCGGGATTGATGAATTCGATCCGGTCGCTGTAGACCGTGATGTAGCCGATGTCGTCCTGGTGATAGTCGCGGTGAATGAAAAAGTTAACCAGCAGTTCCGTGACGGCCACTTCCGGGTAATAGAAAAAGACCTCCTCCTGTCCGTTCGGGTTGCGGATGTTGGCGGCCTTCCAGGCTGTGGTGAGCGGTTTCAGGATCTCATGGATCTGGAAATACGTTTCGAGAATGGCCCCCGAAAAATCCTTCTTTTGCTCCACCTCTGCGCCCGGCCGTTCTTCGTTACGGAAGATCACATCGGCATGCAGGCTGGCATGCGGGAAGGTCTCCTGGCGGCAGAAGAGCAGCGCCCCGGCCTGGGTCAGGAATAACTGCCTGCCAACCTTGCGGACCAGGCCGAACGAAATGCAGAATTCGACCTGTTTCTCCTCTTTGGTGTATTGCTCGAACTTGTCGTCATATTTTGAGCACATCTCAAAATATTTCGAGACCAGGTCCCGGTCGCGCGCCTCCCATTTGACCGAGGTCACGCGGCTGTCGGCTTCTTCCGGCGCTTCTTCCGCCGCTGGAAGGGCCGCTTCTTCCTCCAGCGACTGGGTCTCCATCCAGGTCTTGATCAGCCCCACGCCATCCTTGAGAAAGGCCAGCACGCCCACAGCCGCCACCCCGATCAGGATCCATAACCCGCCCCTCAAGTTCTTCCATTCCGGGATCACATTCCAACTGACCAGGACAACGATCAGCAGCAGCGTGCCAAAGATCATCAGCGGCGTTATTTTTCGATTCATGGGCAGGGACCTCGTAGCGGTTGTGCGGGTTGCGGTTCTTCTTCAGGCTTTTTTATAATTCATCTTTCAAGGAAGTTCCATACCTCTAAACCTTCGGTGTGCAGGCTCCAGTGTATCCCCATTCCCGAACGGAATACCTTGTAAATTCGTTAAATCAGGTGACAGTCACCTCGCAGGTGACTGTCACCTGAAACTTCTATATGTTTTTCCAAAAACATCTAGTTCTTTTTAAAAAACTTCTATATATTTTTCCAAAGACTTCTAGAAGTTTTTTAAAGACTTCAAGAAGTTTTTCCATCCGTTCAAAAAGATTTTAGCGCGTAGCCAAATAAAAAGAGGCGTTCTCAAAAGGAACGCCTCAAGACTCTCTCAGGTTGATTTTTGAATCTCCTTGTGCAGGGCTTCGTCAAGGTACCCCCTGTGGTGCTTTCCGCCGAAGCGGGTTCGAATACCGGCATGGGCAATGCCCTGACCTGCCAGGAGTTCATGTCCGCGTGAAAAGTTATAGTCGGTCAACGACAGGATGCCCATGCTCAAATTCATTTCCTCCATTTTGCGCAGCGCATTTTCAATGAGGGTATTTCCACGCACGTTCAAGATATCCCCGTAATTGGAGGCGCGGGTTTGGTAGGCAGCCAGGGCCGACTTGTACAAAGCCTCTTCTTCAATTCCCCACACCTCGATGGCGTTTTCAGATAAAAGGGCCGCGCCTTCGATGGGCGATAATTTGAACTGATCCAACATTCGATTAAGAACGGAATTCCTGGCGGTCTTATCGGGGAAACTTCTCAACCATTCGGTGGGAGCCTTGAACCATGACCCTTCCGTCCCAAAGAACATAACCGGGTTCATTTCAGCAAAAAATGTAAAGATCATCTGCGCGTTAAACCTGGCGCCTTCATTCTCTTCATCGTAGGTGACCAGCATCATGAACCGGCGGCTGTCCCGCTCGTTCATGAATTCCAGGGTTCCGATCTCAGGTGGTAGAAAGGGCAATCCTTTCACCAATAAATTTCTAAAACCAACGGTCTCCATGCTTAATTTCCAGCCTTTGATGTAGTTCCATTGCCAGAAGCGCGAGAAAAGGTTGGACTGTACAGAGGCCATGACGGCTGCCCTAGGCAGGTATGGGCTGGAAGAATTCTTTTATGTTCTCAGAGAAAAAATAATCGTAGAACAAGGTATGCCCGAAGGAATAGCCCTGTTCGCTCGAACCTAGCAGTATCCGGCTGGTGGAGGTGAATTTCTCCAAAAACACCTGCTCCTCGAGTTTGCCCAATCCCATCTTCTCAACATTCTTTTTGATGCAGGCTTCCAGGCTGGGCTGGTCGATCAGCGCCCCATAAGGATACGCCATGGCAAGGTCCCGGTAAATGTTCATCCCCAAGGTTATTTTCTTCTGATCGGGCGGGCGCTCCTCCCTGGAGGCGTCCCATTTGTCGATCAGGATCTCGATGGATTTCTTGAGGATATCGGATTCCAAAAGGATGGAGGGGAATTGGGAGGAGCCGCGAATCTCCATGTCCATGCACAAACAGGTTAACAACAGGGGAATGGCGGCGATCCTTCGCAAGGGTGGGTTGGTATGAAGGTCGGTGATAAATTCTTCGGCTGTTCCCTGGTCGTGATCCTTGAACCACTTTCCGACGAATTCCACGATCTGCTCTTCCTTGAAGTCGCACACCTGATATTCCCTCGAGGCCGCCGGGGTATTGAGGTTCTCAAGGACATTCAACCGGCTTGCCAGCACGACTGCAACCGGCCCCGGCAGCCCTTTCAACCAGTGGAATAGTTTTGGCCGGTGTTCCTGCGCCATTTCATCGAGCCCATCCAGGAAGAGGATCCACTTGGGTCGTTCCTCTCGAACAAAGAATTTGAAAGGGAATTTCTTGAAGAACCTGCTGTTCCTCTTTTTACGGCGGCGATCCTTTTCAGATTGCATCGACCGGATGATAGTTGCAGCAGTCTCCTCCGTAACCCCCGGTATGGATAAATGGACCCCAAGCGCAAGGTCGTTGAGCGTAAGGTTCGGGCCCTGGGCGCCCAGGCGGCTCAAAGAAATATAAACCGGCAAAGGCGATCCGCCGGTCTTGTGATTCAACCATTCGGCGCATAACTCCAGGGTCCAAAAACGCAACAAGGTGGATTTGCCCGATCCGGCCTGTCCGACGAAAAAGTAGTGCCGCTGATCGGAACTTTCATTGACGATCTTGAAGATTTCATGCGCGTGATATTCCGTCCCTTTGTTACTGCCTGCGCCATAAGGCCCGGTCCTTGCAGGGAGATTAAGGATCTCCTCAACATAAACATCCCTGATCTTGATATCGCGCTGGAAGTTGAATAACTTCCAGGCTTCCAGTGCGTTTTTTTGCCGGGTAAGGAATTCGGCTGCCGTCTTGTTATCCAAAGACGGGTCTTTTTTTCTCAGCCATGAAAAAAACTGATAGAGGCCGCTTCCGATCGCGGCCAGTCCCAACACAATTGAGATGATGTCACTCAAATTATTTAGCATGTTTCCCTGCTTCAGTGTACAGGACTCATTATAGTCATTTTGCGCAATTAAACAAAGTTGAGGTTGCCTCCGGGCATCAGAAGACCGCGCCAATAAAAAGAGGCGTTCCTTTTGAGAACGCCTCCAGGAAGGATGCAGGGACTCTTAGTCTTCAGTCGCCTGCGTTGTCACCGCCCCGCGCACGAATTCGATCCCGTCCAGCGCGTGCTTGAACTGCTTGCCCGGGTTGAAGCGCGGCATGATGCTGGTGATATAGGTGGAGCGCACCTCATCGGCCGTTTCTGCGCCCTCCGAGCCGGTCCGCAACCAGAAGTTGCCGAACTCGCCCAATTCCACAATATTGCCCTTGGCCAGTTGCTCCGGCACGATCGCCAGAAAACTTTCGATGGCGGCCATCATGTCCATGGTGCTGAGCGTGGAGCGCTGCGAGGCCATTTCGGCCAGTTCGCGCGTGCTCACCCGTCCGCTGGACTGAATGGAAGGGTAATACTTCTTGGGGGCCTCGCGGTTGCTGGGGTTCCCCCGTTCAACGACATTGAATTTGACACTCATGAGATATACCTCCTGTATTCTCAACTCAGGAGGACATCCGTATCCCCCTGCTTGTAAACATTGTACAGGCAGGGGGGCCGCTCTGCGCCCACAGAACTGTAATTCTGGACTACAAAATTGAAAATCCATTTTGATGGCGGCACAATAAAACAAAAAGCGGATGAGAACTCTCATCCGCCATCCATTGCCAGAACCTAGCCGGGAATGGGTTTGGGCCTGCTTGTCCGAAAGAAGCGCCTTTGCAGCCAGAAGGCCGCATTCACCAGCCCGATCATCACCGGCACTTCGATCAACGGGCCGATCACCG
>DAOQBX010000121.1:0-5633 GCA_035340155.1 Anaerolineales bacterium
GCCATCCATCTCGGATACCAATGGCTGCTCGACCCCGACCACGATCCCCTGACCGATGACGCACCGCAAGTGGTGAACAACTCCTGGTCATACGCCACACCCGGCTGCAACCTCGAGTTCGAGCCAGACCTGCAATCCCTGCGCGCAGCGGGAATTTTGCCGGTCTTCGCCGCAGGCAACAGCGGCCCCGCAGACAACACCAGCGTCAGCCCGGCTAATAACCCATCGGCATTTGCTGTAGGAGCGGTTAATGGACTCAACCGTGTATATGGTTTGAGCAGCCGTGGTCCCTCCGACTGTGGCGGCTCAACCGATGTATTTCCGGATCTCGTCGCGCCGGGTGTAAATATTAATTCAACTGACCTGATGGGCTTTTACAACACCTCATCAGGGACTTCGCTCTCCGCGCCACACGTAGCCGGAGGGCTGGCCCTGTTGCTCTCGGCTTATCCCAACCTGTCGGTTTCCCTTCAGGATGCCGCCCTGCGCGCCTCAGCCACAGATCTCGGTGTCATCGGCCCTGATAATTACTATGGCTATGGGCTATTAAATCTTCCGGCAGCCTATCAATGGCTGGCAGCCCCACCGACCGAGACTCCCACCCCGCTTGCAGCTTCTCCAACCTCCAGCCCCACACCCACGTTAACCAGCGCACCGACCTATACATCTTTGCCTTCAAATACTCCCACCTCGGCCCCGGCCTTCACCGCAACGAATACAGTAACTCCTCTGCCAACATTTACCTCCACCAACACATCCACACCCCTACCCACCTTTACATCGACACCGACAAAGACGAATACGCCCCTGCCGACATTTACGTCCACCCCTACAACGACAAGCACACCAACCGCAAACCCAACGTTCACCAACACACCGGCCACTAACCTGCTTTATTTCTCCACGCTTGGGAATACCAATCCGCCTGGTGTGAGCGGCACCGCGGATGATGCCGACATCTACTACTTCAATGGTTCCACGTTCAGCCGTGCGATCGATGCCAGCGGAACCGGCAGCCTGCTCAATATCGCCAGCGCCGCCAACGTGGATGGCTATGACAGGATCAATCCCAATCGTTTTTACCTTTCCTTCACAGATGTCGTGACCCTTCCCACCGTCGGAACAATCCAGGATGAAGACGTGGTGTATTACAACAATGGCATCTGGTCGTTGTATTTCGATGGCAGCGCCAACGGCATCGGCAATAGCGATGTGGATGCTCTCAGCATCTCCGGCGGTTCGCTGTACTTTTCGCTCAATACCAACCTAGTCCCACCTGGAGCAGGCGGAACCGGAGATGATGCGGATATCTATCGCTGGAATAGCGGAAGTTCCTTTACCCGCATCTATGACGCCTCGACCTTAGGATGGTCCACAGCCAATTTGGACGGTTTTGTCCGCGTGGATGCGACACATTTCTATGCTTCCTACGTCGTTGATGCAGGCGTTCCCGGTCTTGGGACGGTACAGGATGAAGATGTGGTCTATTACAACAATGGCGTTTGGAGCATGTACTTCGACGGCACGGCCAAAGGACTGACCAATGCCAACCATGATGTTGATGCTTTCGACCTTCCATAAACAATTAACAGGCCGTCCTATGAGAATCATCAAAGGAATGAAACTGTTGGTCTTCAGCCTCCTTTTTGGCGGCTCGTTTCTCTTTTCCCCAGTCAAGGCAGCAACAGTCATCACCGTCACCACAGCCGGTGATGCCATTGCCATGGATGGTCAATGCTCACTGCGCGAAGCCGTCATTGCAGCCAACACGAACACCGCCAGCAATGAATGTCCTGCGGGCAGCGGCGCAGATACGATCGTATTCAGTCCAGATCTAACCCAACCGATCGTCCTCACGCTCATCGGGGCAAATGAAGACAATGCTGCCACTGGCGACCTGGATCTGACCGGTGTGCTCACCATTCAAGGTTCAGGAGCGGAACAGACCATCATTGATGGAAACGGCACAGACCGAGTCTTCGAGGTTCGGCCAGGGGCCAATGTCACTTTGACAGGACTCACCATCCGCAATGGCAATGCTTCCAGCGGAGATGGCGGCGGAATCCTCATCAGCGGCAGCCAACCCACATCCAAACTCTCACTGGCTGGTGTTTTCATCCTGGGCAATACCGCCACGAGCGGCGGGGGGATCCAGGTCCTGGGGAACGGCGCAAGCGCGTCCATCCAAAACACCACGATTCGTTCCAACATCGCCATGGCAGCGGGGGGCGGGATTTCAAATACCGGTGTGCTCACCGTGACTGGCAGCACCCTGTACCAAAATCAGGCCACTTCCGGCGGCGGTATCAACCATGCCGGATTTTCAATGAACCTGACCAATGTCACGATCAGTGCCAACAATGCCAGCGATAACGGCGGCGGACTGTACAACCGCGCCGACGCCATTCTGTTGAATGTCACGATCGCAGGCAACTCCGCCAATGGTCCATCCACGGGCGGAAATATTTTCATAGACCAGTCATCACTTTCGATCAAGAATTCCATCGTGGCAAACGCCAACGTGGACGGGAACTGTTTCAACAGCGAAGGCCGCATCAACTCGCAGGGGCATAACCTGGAAGACCAGGACACCTGCAACTTTACCGCGAACGGCGACCTGAGCAACACACCTCCGCTGCTTAGCCTGCTTCAGGATAATGGCGGCCCAACTCTTACGCACTCACTACAAGCTGCCAGCCCCGCCGTAGACGGAACCGAAAACGATGGCTGCCCACAGACAGACCAGCGCGGGTTCAGCCGCCCGGTCGATGGGAATGGGGATGGCAATGCTGTTTGCGACATCGGTGCTTATGAGGCGAACGGGGAACCGAGCACTCTCACCGAAACACCCACGCTTCCCTCTCCGCCGACAGAGACTTCAACCCTCACGTCCACACCGCCCCTTGACCCCACCCTCACCCCAACTGTTGTCCCCATTACACCTTCTTCCACGCCACCGGGTCCCTCAGCCCCACCCTGCTCCAGCGCCACATTGACCCTGATCTTTCTTTTTGGGCTGGTACGTTTCAGGCCGAAGCAACAACCCAATGATTCAAGTTAATCTTCCGGCGGAGGAAGAAACGGGAGTCGTTTTTCATCCCGTTTGCCTTTATAAAAATACTATCAGAATCTCTCAGAGGTACGTGCAAAAAGGCCATCCGCCCTTATAATTATTGATGTATGACCACACGGACCAACGATACCTGGCTGGCAGACCTGCGGGAGCAGGGGCCACGCCATGATGAAGCCCTGAACGACCTCAGAGATATCATCCAAAAGGGCTTGCCCTATGCCCTTTCGCGCTGGCTCTCCTCGGACGATCCGCTCTTTCAGCCCCTCGTCGAGGAGGTAACGCAGGAAACTCTTCTGCGCGTACTGGACCAACTCGATACGTTTGAAGGCCGCAGCCTGTTCACCACCTGGGTGCATAAGATCGCCATCCGCATCGCGCTGACCGAACTCCGCCGCAAGCGCTGGCGCGACGCCTCACTGGATGAACTCACCGAGAACGAGGATGCCCCTCCACCTCCCGGCCTGCTGGCAGATCCGCACGCCTCGCCAGAAACCTCCGCCGAACGCAAGGATATGCTCAACCGCGTCCGCCGCATTTTAGAGGAGGAACTCACATCCAAGCAGCGTGAGGCGCTGGTGCTGCTCGGCCTCCAGGATGTACCCATGGAAGAGGCCGCCAAACGGATGAAGACCAACCGCAACGCACTTTACAAGTTACTGCACGACGCGCGCCTGCGGCTGAAGAAACGCCTCGCCCTCGAGGAACTCTCGCCCACGGATGTTCTATCCGCGTTCGAGCAAAAGTAAGATTAATATTTTATTAATCGTCTCAGATGATAGTATGAACATCAAAATCTTTTTCCAGAACATCCGCAACAGGTTCACCCCCCAGCCGGAACTCTCCGATGAGGTCGTGTTGAAATTTCTCAACGTCCTCGAGCAGGTTCGCGCTGAAGATCTGTCCTGCACCGATATGTATGCGCGGCTGGACCAATTTGTGGAGGATGAATTGAAAGGCATGGATGCGGAAAAGATCGCCCCGCTCATCCACGAACACCTGGATATGTGCGGCGAGTGCTGCGAAGAATATGAGGCCCTGCTGGCCGTAGTGGAAAACACGAACGAAGAATTAAAAAATTGACGGGCACATGCCCGTCAATTTTTTACTCATGGAACAACTTCTCGCCCGCACGGATGGCCACCTTCAGGCGATTCTCCGCCGGCGTGATGGGGCAGGACCACATCTCATTGTAGGCACAGTATGGGTTGTAGGCATAATTGAAGTCCACGATGAAGCGCCCGCCTGGAAGGGGCTCCGGCTCAAGATAACGTCCCGCGGGGTAAGTCTCGCGGCCCGCCAATGAATCTACAAATGGCAAAAAATATCCGTGCGCACTGCGATAGATCGTCAACTCGACCGATGTTCCCTCAACCGGGAATTTGAACCTGCCGAACTTCTCATAGACCTGCACATCGCCGGTCGAAGTCTGCATCTCGAAGCGCGGCTTATCGGGGAACTCCTCCACCTGTACCTCAAGGCTCAAGGCCGGATCCTCGGGAAAATAGTTCAACCCTTTGAAGTCCTGTTTTTGCTCGCGGGTTAACGGGCTCTGCGGATGGCTGCCGTAAAAATCATCCTTC
Organism: Anaerolineales bacterium; assembly: GCA_035340155.1. Taxonomy (GTDB): domain Bacteria; phylum Chloroflexota; class Anaerolineae; order Anaerolineales; family Villigracilaceae; genus Villigracilis. The sequence goes on from DAOQBX010000121.1 coordinate 4,654, forward strand.
TCGGCGCGGAATGTTTCCAAGTCTGTCATACGTCCTCCAAAATCGTCTGCGAATTAGACACGAACCGCATGTGAATTCTTACGAAACCAGGCTACAGATACAGCCCCCTTGCCAATTCACATGCTTTATGCTATTTTTAGCATGAAGGATATTGAATGACCGAAAACCAAAAGACCGTTATGATCATCGAGGACGAGCCGGACGCCGCGGAACTATTTGCGGAAATGATGCGCGTCAATAATTTTCGGGTGGTCAAGATGTATTCCAGCACCCCGGCCATCCCGATCATTGCGCAGGAAAAGCCCGACGTGATCATCCTCGATATCATGATGCCGGACATTTCAGGACTTGAAGTGTTGCGCTATATGCGCCGCGAACCGGACCTTTTCTGTATCCCCGTCATTGTAGTATCCGCCAAAAGCACACCGACCGACATCCAGGTCGGGCTGGATGCGGGCGCCACCATTTACCTCACCAAACCCGTCGGTTTCCAGGACTTGAAACAGGCCATACAAAAAGTTTTCAATGGCAATGCTCTTGCATGAATCAAATTCGCGCCTTCATCGCTGTTGACCTGCCCCCCATCATTCAAGACTCGCTCGAAAAACAAACCGCCCACCTGCGCCAGACGCTGGGCAACGGTCTCGTCCGCTGGGTGCCTCCCCGCAATCTGCACCTGACCCTGCGCTTCATCGGAGACATTCCTCCGACCCACCTGGATTTCTTCAAGCAGATGCTCACCAAAACAGCGGATTCGCATCGTCCGTTCGACCTGCAGATCGGCGGCATCGGTTCCTTCCCAAACCTGAAGCGGCCGCGTGTTCTATGGGTCGGACTCCACGCCCCGGAGGATCTCTCCTCTCTGCAGCGGCAGATCGAAACCGGTACGGTGCAACTGGGATTCGAAAAGGAAGACAAGCCATTTTCCCCGCATCTCACCATCGGTCGCGTACGCCAAACGACCACCCCGGCGGATATTG
>DAOQBX010000122.1:0-5612 GCA_035340155.1 Anaerolineales bacterium
AACGCGCACTCGCGAAAATAGAGCTCGCCATTAAGAGCCCACTGTTCGGCTGCCGCATGTGCGGGAATTGCCTTCTGCAAGAAACCGCCTTCATCTGCCCGATGGAATGCCCGAAGGGTTTGCGAAATGGCCCATGCGGCGGCTCGACCCCGGAACGATGTTATGTGGATGAGTCGCGGCCATGCATCTGGTATAAGATCTATGAGCGTTCCTTCAAATTGGGACGCGAGGCTCAACTGCTTGAAGTACTGCCTCCCATCGATTGGGACAAAGTGGGAACAGACGCCTGGAGTGACGTATTTATCCAAGCAAAAAAGATCGGCGTGGGAACCATCATCGGCGGTCTGACTTCGGGTGAGCCTGGTTCAAGCACCAAAACTTTGGATTCCATCTTCAGGCCTGTGCGCCAACCTGAATGGTGGCAGGGCGACTCGGAATACCATGCCCCCAAATACAATGAGCCGGTCTCTGAACTGGAGCGCAGACTTAAAACAGGCGATTTTGTAGTTACAACCGAGATCGCTCCTCCCCTCTCAGTGAACACCGATAAGTTGAAGAAGAATATTGAAGTTCTTAAACGATATGCAACGGGATTGAATTTTACTGATAACGCCTCTGCGACGCCACGCATGTCTTCACTGGCGTGCAGCAAGATCGCGCTGGAGAACGGCGCTGAGCCTGTGATGCAGATCAGCGCAAGGGACAAGACCCGTATCGGCTTGCAATCGGAAGTAATGGGCGCGGCCGCCCTGGGCGTGCGCAACATGCTGTGCCTGACAGGCGACAGCATGGCCATGTCGCCCGGACCCAAGGGCCGCATGGATATTGTCGATATCGACTCGATCCAGATGTTGTGGATCCTTCGCCGTATGCGCGATGAACGAAAATACCTGGATGGGCGCGAGATCAAAATCCCACCACAGTATTTCCTGGGAGCGGCCGCCAGTCCGTTCGCATCGAACATGAAGTTTCAGGCGTTGCGCGAACAGAAGAAGGTCAATGCCGGGGCGCAATTCTTCCAGACGAATGTAGTCTTCAACGCTGACGACCTGGATACCTGGCTGAACGAACTCGACAAGCGCGATGTATTGAGCAAGGTCTATATTCTGATCGGCATATCCCCCTTGAAAAGTTTCAAGATGGCGAAGTACATGAACAACAAGATCCCCGGTGTTTTCATCCCGGAAGGGATCATGAAGCGCATGGAAGCCGCTGAACAAAAGGGAAACGCGGAAGAGGAAGGCGTTCAGATAGCCCTGGAATTGATCGAGAAGATCAAGACCAAGCATGGTGTAAATGGAATCCACATTATGGCGGTGGGCTGGGAAGAGATCGTGCCGCGCATCGTGGAAGAATCTGGACTGATGGGCGAAATGGTGCGGTAAGTCAGCGCAGAAGTATTAGATCCTCGTTACGCAACTCGCGCCATTTGCCAACCTGAAGATCTCCCAAAGCAAGTTTTCCGATGGCAACTCGAAAGATCCGCAATGTGAACAAGCCAACTGCGGCCGTCATATGGCGGATCTGCCGTTTACGCCCTTCGCGTAATTTGACCTCCAGCCAGAAGGTCGGCCCGTGCGGAGTGACTGGCCTGGGTCGTTCGGGCAGGTTCGGAACCGGGATGAGGCGAAAATCAGCCGGGCGGGTAAAATAATCCTTGAGTTGGATGCCCCTTGAGAGTTGGGTCAGTTTTTCGGGCGTCGGCTCCCCCTCCACTAAAACATAATAGGTCTTTTCGATATGATGGACCGGATCGGTGAGGCGTTTGATCAATGCGCCATCATCTGTGAGCAAGAGCAGACCTTCGCTATCGCGGTCGAGGCGGCCCGCAGCATAAACATTCGGGGTGGGGATAAACTGCTTGAGCGTGGGATGACCGGTACCTTCATCAGTAAATTGCGAGAGAACGCCGTAGGGCTTGTTGAACAGCAGGGTGGGCATGATGGGTATAATCATACCCGATGAGCGGCCTGACCATTGAATTTCGATGTTGTACCAGTTGCGGGTTGAGATACCCCATCACACAGGGGCATGGATTCGGAATCCGCTGCCCGCATTGCCTTGGAGCAACGGAGATCGCCCGAACCAGTACCATCCATACGGAAGCAATGGTGAGGGAAAAGCCGCTGAAGAAAGCAGGCGCAGCGCGAGCCATTTTGTTGGATAACATCCGTTCGGCCTGGAATGTCGGTTCGATCTTGCGCAGCGCAGACGGTTTCGGATTTGAGCATGCCTATTTATGCGGAATCACACCGTCGCCGGAGAATGAAGCGGTAACAAAAACCTCCCTGGGCGCTGAGGACTATGTCACCTGGTCAGAGCATAAGGATGCGGTCAAATTGGTGAAGGGATTGAAAAAAGAGGGCTGGAAGATCTTCGCGCTGGAAGAGAACCCACGAGCCAAAGAGATCGGCCGCGCAATAAGCGCGGCCGATGAAAGGACGGTCCTACTTTTAGGGAGCGAGGTAAGCGGCGTGGACCCCGACCTGCTTGACCTGTGCGATGAAGTCTTTTACATCCCCATGCAGGGACAGAAACGGTCCTTCAACGTGGCGATTGCTTTCAGCATTGCAGCCTACGCGATGACCGTCAACGAATCACTTCCCGGCCTTTCTTGATCGTGCAACAGGGGGTTTCGCCGCAGCCTTGGCGGTGTTCACACGCGATTTTTCATATAAAAATACTTTTGGGTTCTCATTAGCGATCTTGAAGAACATCTCTTCGCCAAGTTGGCTGCGCAAGGCAATGGAGACTTCCTTTTCGGTGTATTTCTCCTGCTCCACCATGTAGTAATCCGTACCAAAAAGGACCTGATCGGCTACGGCGGGATCGGCCATCAGAACTTTCAGGTAGTCAAAATATGTAAAAGCGCGGTCAGACGGGCTCTTCATGAACATGGTGTAGGACACATCGGTGAACAGGTTCGGGTATTTCGGCTTGCCGTTTTCTTTTTCCGTCAGCAGGCGCAAAATCACCGACAGCCAGGATGCATCCGCGCCATCACGAGGGGCCTTCCCGGTGATCTGGCGTTCCCACTCCTCCGAGCCGCCGAAGTGGGCCAGGCAGAAATTCAACTTCGGGAATTCCTTCAAGACCGCTTCATAATTGCCGGGGTGAGCAAAAGTCTTGGCCTGATCGAGGCTGGTGCCTTTCTTGCGAATCCCGCCGGGAGAACAATGCGCCAGCACTGGGATCTGCTTTTGCTCGCAGATGCGGTAGATCTCCCTGAGTTTGGCGTCGTTGGGGAAATAGCCAAGGTTGGGGTAAAGTTTTACACCACGGAAGCCACGCTTGCCCACATATTCGTTGAACAACTCCATCAGGTTTTCGCGGCGCGGGTCGGCAGCAAAGAACGGGATGATGGTGTTCGGATGGTTCGCATGCAGCAGGGATAATTCATTCAACTGGTCTTCGTAACGGATAAGCGGCTTCCCCGAACCCATGTAGGACATATCCATGGGCAGCACGACAAAGCGGGTATCGTCTGGATATTGGGCACGGATCTTATCGAAGACCTGCTGCTGACTGGAGGAACCACCCGTCTCGAAGAAATTATCGTAACGCATGAGAGCATCATGCGTGAACGAGCCCTTGGATAACCAGGCTTTATCGGCCAATTCAAAAAGCAGACTCACTCCCTTGGTGATGGGGTTGGGAAAGACCAGCCCTAAAAAACGCAGCACGCCTTTCAATAGATCAATGGTGTAGATCAGCCCGCGACGAACCATACGATATTTCATCACGCGGTTCAAGCCAAGCGGAAGGAATCGGTCCGGGATGTTGGCAGAGGTAAAGGTGTGGATATGACAGTTATAAATTTGCTTGTCCATGCATGCCTCCAGGCGGCTTTAATTATTAACCATAGTACAGCAAAACAGGAGTGAAAACAACCGTTTAGGAACTCAATAACTGCGCCAGCATTTCGTACCACTTCTGTGCGATCAGGTCGTACCCGGCTTGATTGGGATGATTGCCGTCGTCATAAAGAGTGGCGGAATTGATGAAAATGGTGGTGTTGTAAAAATCAACCGTAAGCGCTCCGTACTGCGCTGCCTTTTGAACGATCACCTCGTTGTATCTCTGCGCCTGAACTGACATGCGCGCCAGTTCGTCCTGCGTGATGGCAGTGAAGGCCTCCCCTTTCAACGCCACCGGCCGTTTGGACTGATCGTCTAACAAAGCCACAATGACCTGAGCACCCGCCCCACGGAGTTGAGTCAGGATGGCATCCATATTCGCAGAGTAGCGCTGAAGGTCCTCCTGCTCCTGGGCGTCGGTCACGTCGCCGCCGTATTCATACAGATACCAAAGGTCGTTGCTGCCGATCCAGACCAGGACCACCGCCCCACGTCCCTGCTCGGCGGCTGCCTGAACCTCACCCACTGCCAACCCCAATTGACCGGGCAAGCCCTGGTCGCCGTTGATAAGCGCATCTGAACTCCAGCCGGATTTGCCGAAGTTGGACAGGGTCGAGCCGGGGCGATTTGGCGTGATGATTTCCAGCAGGCGGCCAGGGTACCCGCGGCCCGAATCGTCACCGTCTCCCTGGGTCAGGCTGTCGCCAATCGCGATCAGGCTGATCGGTCCGGCAGGAAGCGCAGCCGGAGCAGGAAAAGTGACCGGCGTTGCAGTCGGTATTTCCACCGTCGGCAGGACCGCTTCGACCGTCTCTGTCGGAACGGCCTGCGTGGGTTGGGAAGTCGATGTCGGTGCGTTGATCGTCGGCGGCACATCGGCGATCTGCTGCTGGCAGGCGATGAGAAGGAGAAGGGGAAGTAGCAGATATTTTTTCATGGAGTCTCCAGTTTTTTAAATGCCTTCACGAATGATGCGTGTGGGAAGTTCATAGGTATATTGACCATCCTGCTCTTGAAAGGACATGCGCTTCAGATAGGTCTCGTGCTTGCGGCTGCCCGGCCGGGAGACGAGACGCACAATACCCTTCTCACGATAGAACTCAGCGCTCTGGTCAAAGAGGAAGCGCCCGGCACGAAAGTCACGGTAGCCCGGAATGACAAAGTCCAGAAAGATGCGCGCCTCTTCCCTCTCCGGCCGGACGATGACCAGGCCGACCGGCAGCATGTTGCGGAGAATGAAGACCACCACCTGATCATCGGCCGGTTTGAATTGATAGGTGGGGATGAACTCGGAGATCTCGCTGCGGTAGAACTCAAGAAAGCGCCTCAGGTAGGAACTGTCGGAGCGGACCTCCATGAGGGTGAAGTAATCCTTTTGCTGCCACATCTGCCACAAGTTGTAGGCATTGACGCTGAAGGTCAGGCAGTTTAACACGGCAACGGGGATGGCGCCGATCAAAAGCGCGTACAAAATGAAAAAGAACGCCCCCATCATGTTGATGATGCGCAAGCGCTGGAGCGATTTCATTGTTAGAGAGAATGCGATGGTGACTGAGCCGATATATCCCACCAGTTCATAAAGAGATGATAATTGCATGAGGACCCTTTCTTTTCCTTGGTTACAAGCGGGGCATTATACCAACATGCATCAAATATACCCCAAAGGAGCGGCCTGCAACTTTCCCCGAAAACCTGCGTACATCCCCATGTAAAAAGGAGAAAAAATGAACGTACAGCGACAATCATTACGCAGGT
>DAOQBX010000123.1:0-5611 GCA_035340155.1 Anaerolineales bacterium
CGGCGGCAAAGTTTACAAACCGGACTTAATGATTTAGCCATAAATTAAAAACCTCAATTACACGCGGCGCTTCTTGGGCGGACGACAGCCGTTATGCGGCACGGGGGTGATGTCCGCAATGGAGCGAACCTTCAAGCCCATCGCCTGTACGGCGCGGATGGCGTTCTCACGGCCGGGGCCAGGGCCCTTGACATAGAGATCGACTTCCTGCAGGCCGAGCTGCTGAGCGGCCTTGATGGCCTGTTCAGCGGCAAGACGCGCTGCGAACGGGGTGCTCTTGCGTGAGCCTTTGAATCCCGCAGAACCGGCGGAGCCCCAGGCAATGGTATTGCCTTCCGTATCGGTCACGGTCACAATTGTATTATTGAAGGAAGCGAAGATATGCACCTGCCCGTAGGACAGGGAACGCTTCCCTTTTTTCGCGCCTGAGGCGCGGCGGGTGGAACGTACACTCTGAGCCATATTTCCTTATATACCTTTCGGACAGGATTACTTCTTAGCGCCACGGCGACGGCCGCGACCGGCAACTGTCTTCTTGATGCCTTTGCGGGTGCGGGAGTTCGTCTTGGTGCGCTGGCCGCGAGCCGGAAGGTTGCGGCGGTGGCGCAGACCACGATAGGAACCGATCTCGATCAGGCGCTTGATGTTCATCTGAACTTCACGGCGCAGATCGCCTTCGACCTTGTAGTGCTTGGCGATGTATTCACGGATGGCGGATACTTCCGCTTCCGTCAGGTCTTTGATGCGCGTATCAGGATTGACCTTGGTTTCAGCCAGAATCTTGCGAGCGCGCGTAGGACCAATGCCAAAAAGGTAGGTTAAGCCAACTTCGGTCCGCTTGTTGCGGGGAAGATCAACACCTTCAATTCTCGCCATAGGTTACTACCCTTGTCTCTGTTTGTGTTTTGGATTTTCGCAAATAATGTACACGCGGCCCTTGCGCCGGATGATGCGGCACTTGGCACAGCGCTTGCGAATGGAAGGCGAAACTTTCATGAAAATTCTCCTTGCTTGAGGCCGTCTTCTTGACAGCCAAAGTTCTAATTATACTGGTCGTTCTTCAATTCGTCCATGTTTTTTCGGCGGTCTGCGCGTCACAGGACAGTCAGGATAAGAGGTTCTCCTTCGGTGACGGCGACTGTATGTTCAAAATGCGCCGTCAATGTTCCGTCCGCAGACACTACCGTCCACTGGTCAGGGAGGACGCGGGTTTCGTGCGTCCCAATGAGCACCATGGGCTCAAGCGCGATGGTCATCCCCGGTCTGAGCAGTAAACCGCTTCCCGCCAGGCCGATATTTGGCACTTGCGGAGCCTCGTGCATGCTCTTCCCGACGCCGTGTCCCGTATATTCACGGGTGACGTGGAGACCACGGCTTTCCACATAATTTTGTATCGCCGCCGAGACATCACCCGTGCGTTTGCCCTTGCGCATCTTATCGATGCCTGCGTACAACGCGCCTTCGGTGACCTCAAGTAGGTGTTTTGCCTTGGGAGAGACCTCCCCCACTCCGGCGGTGAACGCCGAGTCTGCGACAAAGCCCTGATGGATCGTACCGCAATCGATGGAAACGATGTCACCTTCCTTCAGCTTACGCTTGGAGTTGGGAATTCCATGAACCATCTCGTCGTTAATGCTGACGGTGATGGATGTTGGAAACGGCGGGCGTCCATAGCCTTTGAACGGCGATACACATCCGTGTGACTTCAGCACTTCCTCAGCAGCCGCGTTGAGGTCCGCCGTCGTCACACCTGGTTGTAAAAGTTCCTTCACTCTTGCCAGGACGCTTGCGTTGATGTGGCCTGCCTCGCGCATGATCTTCAACTCGGCAACCGTCTTGAGCGTAACCTGACGTTCTCTAAGCATTCCAATAAACCTATCTTATCAACAGGGCGTGGTGAAGGCCCTGGTATTCACAAATAATTCCTGTTATTTCAAGGCCGCAAGCAGTTCCCTGGTAACCTGATCAACAGGATAGGTCCCGTCGATCTCAACCAGTTTACCTGCTTTGCGGTAATACTCAACCAGTTGAATGGTTTGCGCCAGATAGACATGAATGCGCTTCGTCACCGTCTCAACCTTGTCGTCGTCTCGCTGGTACAGTTCCGAGCCATCCGCATCACAGATACCGGCCTGTTTTGGCGGGCTGAATTTTTCGTGGTAAATGTGACCCTGCGCCCGACAGGTCCAGCGTCCGCTGGCTCGCTCGATCAAGATATTCTCGGCGGCTGAGATAAAAGGCACGACCTTTACAAAACTCTTGAACTCGGCCAGCATTTTCTCAAGCGCATCAGCCTGGGTCGGAGTGCGGGGAAAGCCGTCGAGAATGGCTCCCATTACACAGTCCGGGCGGGAGATGCGGTCTCGGATCATGTCGATGGTGACATCGTCCGGTACCAGTTCGCCTTTGTCCATAAAGGACTTGGCGAGTTTCCCAAGATCGGTCTGATTCTTCAAGTTCTCCCGAAAGAGATCTCCAGATGAAACATGCACCAAACCGGTTGTTTCCGACAACACTTTCGCTTGTGTACCTTTACCAACTCCTGGTGGGCCAAGCAGAACGATGAATGTTGCCATTCCTTCTCCTTAGTTATCGAACAAGCAGCGAATCCTGATATCCGTGCAGTTTTAACTCTGCATCAATGTTCTGGAACGTATCGCGCACCACACCGACCACGATGAGCAAGCCGGAGGATGAGATCAGGAAGATACCCGTTTGCGCACTTGCGGAGGAAAGCCCGAACAGATTCAAGAGCAAACCCAACAGGAACGGCATGATAGCCACCACACCGAGGAAGACCGCGCCTACAAGTGTGATGCGGCGCTGGACCGTGCTCAGGTACTTCTGGGTGGATTCGCCGGTGTGAACACCAGGGACATTCGCACCCACCTTCTTGAGGTTATCACCATAATTCTGCTGATCGAAGAGAACAGCTGTATAGAAGAAGGTGAAGACGACCACCATGAAGAAGTAGATGAGCCAGTAGCCCCAGTTACTAGTGCCGGTGGCGCCGAAGAAGTTCTGGATGCCGAGAAAGAAAGAGGCTACACCCTGGTTTTCACTCTGGGTGAAATAACTGGCAATGATGGCCGGGAACTGCAAAATGGCGCTGGCGAAGATCAACGGGATCATGCCAGAGAGGTTGACCATCAACGGCAGGGTGCCACGCACAGGCATGGACATGCGGTTGCCAACGCGGCGGCCAGGGTACATGACTGGGACATTGCGGCGTCCCTGCTGAACGTACACGATGGCGAGCACAGTGGCGATGATGATGATGATGGTGAAAACCAGCATAATCCAGCGGGTGCTTTCATCGGCTAATAATCTTGCCAAATTCGCGGGCATGCGCGCCACGATACCGGCAAAAATGACCAATGATAGACCTTGTCCACGAATGCCGTACTCTGAGATCAATTCACCGAGCCAGATGGCGAACATCGTACCGGCGGTCATGGCGATCAACACAGTCCAGGAGGAAAGAGCCGTATCCGGGTCCGTAAGACCGAATGGAAGAACAGGCTGCCCTACCGCCTGGATAGCAAGCGAATTGAAGATATTGATCTGGCCGATCGCGGAAAGAGCCGCCATCGGGACTGCCAGATAGTAGGTCCACTTTTCCTGCCAGCGTTTTCCCTCGCGGGGATCTTCCTGAATGCGCTTCTGCAATGAAGGGATGATCGGGATCAATAGTTGCAGGATGATCTGGGCAGTAATATAGGGATACACGCCCATCGAAAGCAGGGAGAAGTTGGAGACTGTACCACCGGACAGCAGGTCGAGGAAGCCGAGAAAGCCGCCCTGACCTGATGAAGAGCTGCGGAACGCAGCAAGGATCGTATGATCCACGCCCGGAGCAGGGACATTGGCAGCAATTCTGTAGATCACCAGGATAACAAAGGTGACGATCAGCTTGCTACGGATGTCCTGCGAGCGCCAGAGGTAACGCCAACCTGAGAAGGTGGTCTTCATGCAAGTATCCTTTTCGTTAGGCGATCAGTTCCACGGAGCCGCCAGCCTTTTCGATCTTGGCCTTGGCACCCGCGGTGATGCGATGAACACGGACCTTCAGGGGAACGGACATTTCGCCGCGCCCGAGCACAACGATCGGGTTGCGGGAATCACGCAACAGGTGCGCTTCCGCCAGAGACTCGGGGGTCACTTCCGAATTGGCCTTGAAGATCTCGGCGAGTTGATCAAGGTTTACTTCGTTATAGGTAACCTGGTTAGGCGGGGTGAAACCTTCACCACGGATGAACGGCAGACGGCGATAGAAAGGCAGGTTGCCGCCCTGACGGTACAGGTGACCGCCTTCACCGGAGCGGGAGCCCGCGCCCTTGGTGCCGCGACCAGCGGTCTTGCCCTGCCCCGCCGAGATGCCGCGTCCAACGCGTTTGCGATTTTTCTTGGACCCAGGATTGGGTACGAGATCGTGTAGTTTCATATCTTAATACCTACTCTTCGATCTTGAGCAAGTGGATCACCTTGTTCAACATGCCGCGTAATGCGGGGGTGTCTTTATGCTCAACAGTTTGATGTAAACGGCGCAGACCAAGCGCTTTGACAGTGGCCTTCTGGTCTTTGGTATACCCAATGGCGCTGCGAACCCAGGTCACGCGGATGGTTTTGCCGGAGGTTTCTTTCTTAGGCATGTTGCTTCCTCCGTTCCCAGAATGGGAGCAGTTCCTCGGCGCGTTTTCCGCGGCGGGCGGCCTCAGCGGCCGGTGAGCGGAGCCCGTCCAGCGCGCCAAAAGTAGCCATGACCACGTTCAACACATTGGCACTGCCCATCGACTTGGTGAGGATGTCACGCACACCGGCAACTTCCAACACGGCGCGCACACCACCTGCGGCGATAACGCCGGTACCGGCGGACGCAGGCTTGAGGTACACACGGGCGCCAGCCACCTTGCCGAGGGATTCATGCGGGATGGTCGTCCCGGCCAGGTTGACGGAGCGCAAGTCTTTGCGCGCGCGCTCAGAGGCTTTGCGCATCGCATCCGGGACGGCGTTGGCTTTCCCAACACCCATACCGATGGTGCCCTTCTTGTCGCCCACCACAACCGTCACACGGAAGCGGAAGCGGCGACCACCCTTCACAACTTTTGCCACGCGGGCAATTTCGATCACGCGTTCTTCAAAGGCGTCCTGCGCTTCATATTGCTGCTTGTCAAATTGATTTTCTGCCATATCTTTCTCCAAGTAGTAACGACCTAGAACTGCAGGCCGCCTTCACGCGCACCATCAGCGAGAGCCTTCACACGACCAGTGTAGCGGAAACCGCCGCGATCGAACACCACCGTGGAAATTCCCTTGGACTGGGCACGTTCAGCGATGGCCTTCCCGATGGCTTTCGCCTGTTCGGATTTTTTGAGGCCCTTCAACGATTCGCGCAGGTCCTTATCCACCGTGGAGGCGGAGATGAGGGTGTTCCCCGCTTCATCGTCGATAACCTGGGCGTAGATGCCAATGAGGCTCTTGAAAACGCTCAAGCGCGGACGAGCGGAGGTACCAGATAAACTTCTGCGAACACGCGAATGGCGGCGTTCGCGAGCAAGAGCACGACTCTTCTTAGCCATGGATTACTTGGCTCCTTTCCCGGCCTTGCCAG
>DAOQBX010000124.1:0-5605 GCA_035340155.1 Anaerolineales bacterium
AACGCCGACTTTTATCTCGGCGCCCCGTCGATTCCGTATGTGGTCTTCAAACTATTTGCAGGCGATGATGTGCGCCTGTTCGAGACCGGCGAAGTGGATGTGGCCGGAGTTGGGCTGTATTCCGTTGAACGCATGCTCGACCCCAGTGAGCCGTTGAGCGCGGATCTTGTCACCGGCGTGGATCTATGCACGGGCTATGTGGTCTTCGATGCCACCCGGCCGCCCTTCGATGATGCCAACGTCCGCAAGGCTTTCAGCATGGCTTTCGACCGTCAGCGTTATATCGACGTGTTGTATCGTGGTATTGCCCTGCCTGCCATTGGGCCATACCCGCCCGGCCTGCCTGGCTTCCGTTACGATCTTCAAGGCCTGCCCTATGACCCTGAGCAGGCGCGCGAACTTCTCAAGCAATCCAAATACGGCGGGCCGGATGGCCTGCCGGAGATCGTGTATACCAACGCGGGCGTGGGCAGTTCTGTGAACGGGACGGTCTCTGCTTTGGCGGAAATGTGGGAACAGGATCTCGGTGTGCAGATCAAGATCGAGAATCTCGATTTCAATTTTTATATTGACCAGATCTACTCTGGCAATCATGGCCAGATCTTCGATGGCGGCTGGTGTGCCGATTACCCCGACCCCGAGAACTTTGCGGATGTGCTTTTCCACAGCGGTTCGGCGCAAAATCACGGCGGCTATTCCAACCCCGAGTTGGATGCCTTGCTTGAGGCCGCGCGCATCGAGCGCGATGTGGTCACGCGCATGGAAATGTATCATCAAGCCGAGCAGATGATCGTGAACGATGCCCCCGTGCTCTTCACCACGCACTCGCTTTCCTACCAGCTGGTACAACCGTATGTGAAAGGATTTGTCTTTACCCCTATCTCCGTCCCGCTGGAACGGTACATGTGGTTGGAAGGAAAATAAATCTTTTTTCCTCTTTCTTGAATGGATGAATTAAAAAGAAAGAGGCAGGAACTAACGGACCTGTATTGCGAGATCCACCGCTTCGATGACTCCGCCGAGGCTGGGCACCACGAACTCAAAGCGGATTGAACTTCCAGGCTGGAGTCCTCCGCCATCCCAGCGTTTGACCCCGACCACAGTCCCATTTTTATCGTACGCAACCGCCGCGACCCATACCCGGGTTGCGGCGGTTGATTCTACTGGCAGGGTTACTTCTCCGTTCACCTTGGCGAATTTACCATCCCAATTGATCTGGGTCACTGTGTTGTTAAGTACGGCAGGAAGTAAACTTGTGCCACTCCCTGGCATGGCGCTCAAGACCTGTATCTGTGGGGTGAAATTCCCAGCGATGTTCGGAAAATAAACCGAGACCGGCAATGACGAGTTGGGCGCGATGATGTCGAGTGGGGGATAGGCGATCTGGCTGGCGGCCGGATTCATATTTTCGTCGAAGAGTGTGATCTGCGCCGAAATGTTTTCAAGAGGATCGACCGTGTTATTTTGAATGAGCGCGAAGCACCACAAGCCAGAATCAGCGGTCGGGTGGCAGGCGGCCTGGGTGACGGGAACAGGGATCGGCGTCAGGGTTGAAGCGACGATGGGTTGGGCCGAAGGGTCCGGGATGATCAACGTCTGCCCGATGACGAGGGCGTTTGGGTCCGCATCCGGGTTCGCCGCCAGCAGGTCTGATTGGGGAATCTTGAACTTATCCGCGATCTCGCTGATGGTGTCTCCCGATTCGATGATGTAAACCTGTGGAGTGTTGGTGGGCACCGGTGTGTCGAGAATGACCAACACATTGGGAGAGGCCGTGCTTGCAGGGGTTCCCGTAAGGTAGGGCTGGAGTGAGGCGTCTGTGGTCTCAGTGGTAACAGGGGCGCTTGTGCAAGCAACCAGCAGCAGAAGGCTAAGCAGCAGGGATTTTTGCATGAGGTGATTATAATAGTCAAAAATGTAGGGACGACCCTACTAAAAATTTCTGGAGGCACAATGCAGTATCGTCATCTTGGCAGGACGGGAATTCGAGTTAGTGAACTTTCCTTTGGTTCGTGGGTCACGTTTCATAATCAAGCCGGCGTTGAATCCGCTGTGGAAATGATGGCGGCAGCATATGACCAGGGCGTGAATTTCTTCGACAACGCCGAAGTCTATGCCGGCGGCAAGTCGGAAGAGGTGATGGGGGCTGCGCTCAAGAAGTTGAACTGGCGGCGCAGTAGTTATTTGCTCTCGACCAAACTCTTCTGGGGTTTGCATGACGGCGTCAATGAAAAGGATACGCTTAACCGCAAACGCCTGATCGAAGGCATCAACGGTTCGCTCAAGCGTCTCGACATGGACTATGTGGACCTCATCTATTGTCATCGCCCCGACCCCACGACCCCGATCGAAGAGACGGTGTGGGCCATGCACAACATCATCGAGTGGGGCAAGGCCCTGTACTGGGGCACATCCGAGTGGGCGGCTTCGGAGATCATCGAAGCGATCCAGATCGCGGAGCGACATCATCTGCACAAGCCGGTGGTCGAACAACCGCAGTACAACCTCTTTGAACGTAAACGCCTTGAAGGCGATTATGTCCGTTTCTACAAGGATTACGGATACGGTACCACCACCTGGAGTCCGCTGGCTTCCGGTTTGCTCTCCGGCAAGTACAGCAAGGGCATTCCGCAGGACAGCCGTGGGGCGCTCAAGGGATATGAGTGGCTGCAAAACCGCCTGACCGATCAGGAACGGCTTGCAAAAGTTGCCGCGCTTGAAACCGTTGCAAAAGAACTCGGAGGTACGGTCTCGCAACTGGCCATTGCCTGGTGTTTGAATAATCCCTTTGTGAGCACGGTCATCACCGGGGCAAGCCGTGTGGAACAAGTCCACGAGAACTTGAAGGCAGGCGAGATCGCTGCGAAGGTCACGCCCGAGATCATGGAACGCATCGACGTGATCTTTGGAGTGAAGAAGAAAAACGAAGACGACGATTAAGAAAAAAACGCCGAGGTCCAAAGACCTCGGCGTTTTTTGTTTTAAAGGCCAGGCTAAATTTTTGAAAAATAGTTTTCTTCCACGCTCTGCCAGGTCTCTTCACGCAGTTTCATATATTTTGAAAGCAGCGGATGTACCCCGGAAATATCTTCATAGATCTTCTGCGCCACGCGGCGGATGGAGAAATGCGCGTTGGCGGCAGTCCTTAATTGGCAGAATGCGAAAGCCTCTCTCAAATTGAATTGAGCCAGCACGCGGCGGTTGAATCCATTGGGAACAATATACTGGGCCGCATCGGGATTAATGGCATGGAGTTTCTCGTACATTTGCGATGCCGCCTCCATTGCCGCTTCATACCTGGACCCGAAACCGGCTTCCGTTATCAATAGCGGAGTCGTATACCCAAGCCGGGTCGTCAGGCGTTGCGGGGTCTGAGTCATCATGCGATGCCGTTTGAACTCTGCATATGCGCCCTGGTCCATGACGAGGTCGAAGGTGTAGGCGGCGTATTCCAATTCGCGCAGGGGTGTGTCATACCGCCCCAGTTTGCCCAACAGGGTTTCAGCAAGTTGTTCTTTTTCAACCGGCCCCAAAGATTTTACATGCGATAACGCGTCACTATAGGGAATTTCATCAAAACGATACAACGCTGCCGCAAGGATCTTGTTTTCGCCGTCCTTGTCATAGTCGATCAAGGAACACCAATCGGATGGACCATTCTCTATTTTACATTTTGAATTCTCTAAGTCTTTTACCGTCTCCACCATATATGCATTCGCGTCCGCGTACTTTACCAGCGTCGGCGTCTCAGCCCTGGCGACCTCTTTCATCCTCTCACCGATCTGGCGCACTTCTTCGAGCGGGTGCGAGAGCATCTTGCGGATGGTCATCTCAATGATGCGGGCGTTGGCGGTCATGCCGACATTGGCATTGGCGGCGGCGGGCAGCAGGAAGCGGCACCGGTCCACATATTGTGAGCGGATGCGGCGGTCGTAGGCTTCATCCGATTCGTTGTCGCGGCGCGGACTCCGCTCAACGATGAGATTCTTCACCGGGTCCAGCGACTCGGCGTAGGTCGAAAAAAGGAGGCGCACGGTGTCCACGAATTCATCGCGCAGTGGGTTTTCATCCAATTCCGGTGGAACGGTGAAATCGTCCATGCCCCATTTCTGGTAGCGGGTGGATTTTTCTGTGTAAGAGGCGAGACGGTTGCCTTCAATGGTCTCAATGGCGACGCGCGAAACGTTTTCGAACGCGAGGTGCAGAACGGCATGTTCTGCCACCGAAGCATGGCCGTAGCCCACGACCCATTTCTCGTGGAATTGCGCGGACTTCTCATCGCTCAACTCTGCTGCGATCTCGCGGAAGGATTCGGGCGAGCGCGAAGTTTTGGCAAAAGCCACGGCGATGGTCTCCGGGCTGAGTAAACGCGGGGATAAAAGATAGATCTCTCGTTCGGGCATTTCTCTCTCCTTAGAAATCGAGCGGCGAAACGCCGCTCGATGGATGTTACATGGATTCGACTGCACTTTGCGGCTGTTTGGTAATGACCTGCCAGTCCAGCCAGAGGCGGTAAAGGAAGTAGCCGTGGAAGGCCAGCGCCAGATAATCTTTCAAGAGGATCACCAGGATCGTATCCAATAGGTAAAGCGCGGAGGCAGCGACCAGCGCAGGTTTGTTTTGCTTCTTGATGAAGAAACCGAATACTGCCACAGCTGCAACAATGGCCAGGTACAGCAAAATACCGGTCATGAGTTGCGCGGAATCAGGGTTCTCTTGAAAAATATGGGAGATGGGAGCGATGACCTGAGTCACACCCAGCCCGATGGGGAAGTAACTGCTGATCCAAAGGTAGCAAATGAACGCGTTGATTGCAGCCATCGTAGCGATGGAATAGAAGGCCATCCCTGAGGTTTCGTAAGCTTGCTGTATTGGGTTTGGAGCGTTTTTTGTTGTCTGCATGTTGTGAGTTTATCCCATGGGATGTTTCATGGATCCGCCGCCCAGCAGATGCAGATGGACGTGGAGCACGGTCTGACCTGCTTCATGGCCGGTGTTCACGATGAGGCGGTATCCGTTATCGGCAATTCCTTCTTTGGCAGCGAGTTCCTTGGCTACGGTGAAGAGGTGACCGATCAAGGGTTCGTCATCCACGATCAGCACGTTGACCGAATCGATATGCTTGTTGGGGACGATGAGGATGTGAATGGGTGCGGCGGGGTTAATGTCGCGGAAGGCGGTCACCTGTTCGTCGCGGTATACGTTGGTGCTGGGAATGTCGCCGGAAATGATTTTGCAAAAGATACAGTCAGACATGGGATATCTCCTGGTGATTTAAGGGGTTGGCATGGGACCGTATGCATCGGCGCATACGATCTCATAATAATTGTGTTCGATATCCTTGTTGCTCAAGGCGTAATCTTTGGCCTCTTTGCCGATAATACGGGCAAGATCGATGGCGTTGAGCGCCTCTTCAGCCGGGAAAGCAGGCAGGGTCATGACAGGATCGCTAATCGGGCCTTCAGGGATCAGATCCGGCCGGGCGGGGTCAACCTCGTCTGCGAGCGGTACCCAATTGTACATGATGGGTCCGCGGGCATTGGCCGTGAATCCCAGTTTGAACCGCAGCTGTCGCGCCGCATCCACCGGCACGGGGCTGACCACG
>DAOQBX010000125.1:0-5599 GCA_035340155.1 Anaerolineales bacterium
AATTATATCTGCATAAATTAAGAGCGGATGAATTAACGCGTGACGAGATTGAAGTCGTTGGCGCTGTCCCATGCTTCAATGGATTGCGAACCGCGTGATAGGAATCCGTCATACTCTCCGCCACTGCCGCTGGAGACCCAACCGTCCATGTTGAACGGGAGGCTGCCATCGGCTGCGATCCATTCGCCGTTGTATTTGCGCGCCACATGGACATGTGTGGCGTTGGAAACGCCGCCTTCGCAGGATGGATGCCCGACCTGATCGTTAGCGTAAAGGTATTCGCCGGTTTGTACACGACCATCTGCCGCAATGTGCATGTAGAAAAGCACCCAGCCGGTCTGTTCGTAACCGTCGCCATCAAGGTCTTGAACGACCGCTCCATCTGAAGCGCGGGTGATATATCCGTTTGCCATGGCGGTGGCCCACATTTCGCTGGCATTGCAGAACCCGACGGAATCATCCGGCGGGGCGAAGTCCAGCGCGGCCCAGGCTGAACCTGTATCCCAGCCGCCGTGTGGGCCGCCAGTAAAATACCAACTTTCTCCGACTGAGAATGGCAGGTGCAGGGCTGGTTGGGTAAGTCCATTAGGGATCAATGGTTCGATGGCGTAGTTGAATGGATTTCCAAAGAAAACAAAATAGGTGACGACCAGCCCGGATTCGTTCACGTCCACCTGCCATGTCGCAAGATCGTCAGTCTGGGAGAAGAAGTATTGAACGGCCGCCGTACCGGCATTGATGGTTGGATCAATGGGCAATACCTGGCCGTCTGCCAGCACCCATGTGGAGAGGGCGTTGGCCTTCCACAAGTAATACCCACGGTTAAGAGTATTCGCCGCCCATGCCATTTGACGATATAACCCAAGACGGTTTTCGTCCGCCATGCCCATGGGGAAGGATGTGTTGGCGGGGGTGGGGTTGGTCACCCAGCCGCTTTGAAATTCGAGCAGGGCCAGCAGAATGCGCGGATTGACCGAATAGTTGGTGGCAGTCATTTGTACGATCTGTGCACCGGTCATCAGAACGCCGTTCACATCCTGGGTGTAGTTTGCGAGATAGCCATTCTGGCTGGCGATGAATTCTGCCAGGTCGAACTGCGCCGCCGCCGGGCCGTAGACCAATTCAGAATCCGGGATGATCTTGAGCGCAGAACTGGAGTCGATGGGGCTTGGCGCGGGAATAGTCAGGGTCATACCGACTTCCAGCAGGTTGGGGTCGGTGATATTGTTCGCATCCAGCAAAGATTGAACGCTGATGCCATAGCGCTGGGCAATGTCTCCAAGTGTGTCGCCGAATTGCACCATGTATTCATCCGTATCTTGGCGAGGGGTGGGCAGGGTTCGAGCAGGGTCTGGGGTGGGGGTTTGATCGGTCAGGTTCTGAACGCCGATCATGCGAGAGAGGTCAAAAGGGACCAATGTTGGGGCGGGGCCATGAGTTGGGGTTGGTTGACCCGGTTGAGGTGTAAGTCCCGAAGCGGGGGCGATGCCCTGCGAAGATCCATCCAGGGGGACGAAGGGATCATAAGTGGGGAAAACCACCGTGGTTGAATCTTGCGTGGCGCAAGAGATCAGGAAGATCGAAACAAGGATTGTAGATAAGGTCTTTTTGAACAACATGCGGGTGATTTTACCAATAAAAAAACAGGAGATGCGGCAGGGCATCTCCTGTTTGATGTCAAAAAGGTTCAGGAATGGAAGCCGGAACCCATGATGTAATTCTCAAGCCCGCGGATCTCGCTTTGCTTGATCTCGAGCGCTGCCAGCATCACATCGCGCATGGACACCAGTCCGACCAGTTGGTCCTTTTCAACCACGGGCAGGTGGCGGATCTTGTATTGTTTCATCAGCCCCATGCACTGCTCGACCGTCGTGTCCATGGTAACAGTGATCATGCGGGGGGTCATAACGTCCTTGATCTTGGTCTCTTTCGCCACTCGACCCAGGATCTCGCCTTTGTAGAGATAATCGCGTTCCGTGTAAATGCCGACGATATTCACCCCTTCGGTTACAAGCACTGCCCCGATATGAGCGTCTGCCATTACTTTAAGGGCTTCCAAAACCGTCTGAGACGCGTCGACCGAGTAGTTGGTTGCGAATTCCTTCGCTTCGAGAAGTTTGCGTACAGTGCTCATGTGATAGATCTCCTTTTGAATTGTTTTATCACAAGAAAAACAAAAGACCCTAAGGAAAATTTCCTTATCTCTTGTGACGATTGTCATTCGTATGGCGATTGGATGACAATCCGGCGGTCCATTGAGGGTATTTTACACCAGCTCCACCTTTACGGCCGTCACCTTGTATTCGGGGATCTTTGAGACCGGGTCCAGCGTGGCGTGGGTCAATTCGTTTGCCGAGGCGTTGGGGAAATGGAAGTTGGCGTATACCATACCGGGCGGCACACGATCCGTGATCCATGCCTGCGCTTCGATGCTCCCGTGTCGCGAGGTGATACACACCATGTTCTTTTCGCTCACGCCAAGTTTTGTAGCGTCATCGGGGTTTACTTCCACCAGCGCCTCGCCGTAGACCTGCATAATTCCTGCTGCGCGGCGGGTCATTTGTCCACCATGCCAGTGATAGATGACGCGCCCTGTGCTCATGATCATAGGGAAGGCATCATCAGGTTTTTCAGCGGGTGGCACATGGTCGATCGGCATGAACTTCCCTTTGCCGCGAGTGAATTGTTTGGTGTGCAGAACGGGGGTACCCGCGTGATCGATGGTCGGACAGGGCCACTGTAGCCGTTCACCTGCCTCCAGTCGAACATGGGTGATGCCGCCATAGGAGGGCGTCACTGCGTTGATCTCCGCCATGATCTGCGATGTATTGGCGTATTCCCAGCCGGAGTAAGGCGCTTCTTCCTGGACCCGGCCACTGATCCTGTTCAACGTGCGTTTTGCAATTTCAGAGGTGATCCACCAATCGTCTTTCGCATTACCCTGGGTGGGGATGGCTTTTCGCACCATTTGCACCCGGCGTTCCGTATTTGTGAATGTGCCTGTCTTCTCGGCAAATGAAACGCCGGGTAAAAGCACATCGGCATAAACGGCCGTCTCAGACGGGAAGATCTCCTGTAAAAGAAGGAAGTCGAGGTTTTCCAGACAGTGACGGATGTGCTTCGTGTCCGGGTCCGACATCACTGGATCTTCGCCAAGGATGTACAGCGATTTGATTCGGCCGTCCAGGATCCCCGGCATCATCTCGGTTACAGTCAAGCCGACTTTTGCTTCCGCGGTTGCACCCCACGCCTTTGCAAATTTATCGCGGGTTTCTTCGCTGGTGACTGGCTGATACGCGGGGTACACATTGGGCAGCCCGCCCATGTCACAGGCACCTTGTACATTGTTCTGCCCGCGCAATGGGTTGACTCCGCCGCCGGGTTTGCCCATGTTCCCCAGCAGCATCTGCAGGTTGGCGAGGTCCATCACATTGCGGACCCCGACGATATGTTGGGTTATGCCCATCGCCCACAGGACAGCAGTCGGCTTGGAGGAAGCGAGGATTTCCGCGGCCTCATAAAGTTTCTCGACCGGGATGTTGGTGATCTCCGCTGCTTTTTCAGGCGGGTATTGCAGCACGGTTTGTTTGAATTCCTCGAATCCTTCCGTGCGTTCTTCAATGAAAGATTTATCTTCCCAGCCCTTTTCCAGGATGATATACATTAGCCCATTAATGAGCGCGATATCCGTACCGGGGCGTTGACGTAGGTGTAGTGTGGCAATATCGGTGATGTCGATCTTGCGAGGATCTGCCACAATGAGCTTTGCGCCGCGTTTACGCACCGCGCGACGGATCATCGTACCAAAGACAGGATGCTGTTCTGTAGTATTGGAGCCAATAATAAAGAATGCCTGTGCGTAGTTGGCAACATCGTCCATGCTGTTGGACATGGCACCCGAACCGAAGGAGGCAGCCAGACCGGCTACCGTGCTGGAGTGTCAGAGACGGGCGCAGTGGTCAATGTTATTCGTCCCTATGACCTGCCGCGCCAGTTTGTTCATCAGATAGTTCTCTTCGTTCAGGCATTTTGCAGATGTGAGAAAGCCCATGCTGTCCGCGCCGAAGGCGGAGCGTGTTTCGGCAAATTTCTTTGCGACGATATCAAGAGCAACCTCCCATTCGACTTCCTGCCAATCCCAGCCATCGCCGTTAACGATCTTTGACTTTCCATCTTCCAATAAATAACGTCTTACTCTTGGTTTCAACACCCTGTCTGGGTGATGGACATAGTCGTACGCATAGCGCCCCTTCACGCATAAGGCCATGCCATTGACCGGTGCATTTGGGTTGGATTGTACGCCGATAATCTTGTTGTTCTTCACCAGCAAGTCGAACTGACAGCCTACGCCACAATAAGAACAGGTCGTGGTCACTTTTTTAACCTGATGCGCGCGCGCGCGGCCGTAGTTCATTTTGTTCGATAATGCCCCCGTAGGGCAATAAGCCACGCACTGGCCACAGGACTCACAACGGGCCTCGAGCATGGTTGTCCCTGCGCCAGCGACGATTTGTTCATTAAACCCGCGCTTGGCCACCCCCCAGACCTGTCTGCCTTGAATTTCTTCGCAAGCCAATACACACCGGCGGCAAAGGATGCATTTATTCATATCTACACGGATGAAGGGGTTTGGATCGCTATCCACAGGGTACCGTGTTCCTTTTGCGCCCCACGCCGGAATTTTCGCCTGATACTCGTAGGCGAGATCCTGTAATTCACACTCGCCCGCCACATCGCAGGTCATGCAATCTACAGGGTGATTGGCGAGCATCAATTCGAGAGTCATCTTACGGTCGTTGACGACTTTCGCACTGTCAGTCTCGATCTCCATGCCTTCCCAAACGGGAGTTACACATGCAGCCTGCAGGAAGCGACCGCCTTTTACCTCTACTACGCACATGCGACAATTGCCTGTAGGAGATAGATCCTTGTGGTAACACAGGGTTGGGATATGAACATCGTGTTCCTTTGCAACCTGTAAGACGGTCTTTCCAGCCTCTGCCTGTATCGCTTGTCCGTTGATTTTTATGTTTACATTCATATATCCTCGTCAAAGTAGAGCGGTGGTTACCAATCTCTACCTACTGGCCTTTCTCAACTTTCGCAAATTCCGCACCGAAATGTGTAAGCGCCGATTTCATGGGGATCGCCACGCTCTGCCCCAGCCCGCAGAAAGAAGAGTCTTGCATTAACGCAGCAAGGCTCTTTAGTTCATCTGTGTCACCCAATTGGCCTTTTCCGGATGTCATACGGTTTAGGATCTCCAACGAACGCCATGTGCCAACACGGCAGGGCGTGCATTTGCCGCAACTTTCCGCTGCGAAGAAATGCATCAGTTCGCGCAGGAAGTTCACGGGAGAAACCGTCTGGTCACAAATAAGAAAAGAACCTGCGCCCATGGAGATGACCTGGGTCCAGCGTTTTTCCATCGCTTTGATGTCACGAGTCACCCCTTTGAGTGGGCCGGATGAGTAATCAATATGAGAGTCCATCAAAGCGGGCGGGGCGATGGTCCCGGCTGCACCGCCGCACAGGGCAAAATTAAAGTGCGAACCGGGCAGCATTCCGCCGCCGAAATCTTCAATGATCTCGCGCAGGG
>DAOQBX010000126.1:0-5579 GCA_035340155.1 Anaerolineales bacterium
TGAAGGCAGCGTGGTGGCTGTCTCCCAAAAGGAACACCGGCAGATTTACCCCAAGCCCGGCTGGGTGGAGCATGATCCGTTGGAGATCTGGGAGCGCACCCGCGAGGTGATGCAAGGCGCGCTTGAGAAAAGCCTGACCTCGCCAGAAGATATCGCGGCCATCGGCGTGACCAACCAGCGTGAGACAACCGTGGTGTGGGATAAGTCCACAGGCTGGCCGGTGTATAACGCCCTTGTCTGGCAGGACACGCGCACGGATGTGATCATCTCAAAGTTCGCGAAGCAAGGCGGGCAGGATCGCTTCCGTCGCAAGACAGGGCTTCCGCTGGCCACCTATTTCTCAGGGCCCAAGATCAAGTGGATCCTGGACAACGTCCCCGGAGCGAAGGAAAAATCCAAAAAGGGACAATTGCTCTTTGGCAACATGGACACCTGGCTTATTTGGAAATTGACCGGTAAGCACATCACAGATGTCACCAATGCTTCGCGCACCATGTTGATGAATCTCAAGACCCTCGACTGGGATGCTGAGATCCTGAAGGTCATGGGAATTCCGCGCGAGATGCTGCCCTCGATCAGATCCTCTTCCGAGATCTATGGGAATATTAATTCCGGCCCACTAAGCGGCATCCCTGTCGCGGGTGATCTTGGCGATCAGCAAGCGGCTTTATTCGGCCAGACTTGTTTCAAGGCAGGCGAAGCAAAGAACACCTATGGTACTGGCTGTTTCATGTTGATGAATACGGGTGAGAAGCCTGTTCAAAGCAAGGCGGGGCTGCTGACCACGCTTGGCTACAAGATCGGTGATAAAAAACCGATCTACGCCCTGGAAGGTTCCATCGCCATCACCGGTGCGTTGATCCAATGGCTGCGGGACAATTTGGGCTTGATCGAACGATCGGCCGATGTGGAGACACTGGCAAAATCAGTCGATGATAGCGGTGGGATCTATTTCGTCCCGGCCTTTAGCGGCTTGTACGCGCCATATTGGAAGTCGGACGCACGCGGTGCGATCGTGGGGATGACCCGTTACGTCAACAAGGGGCACATCGCCCGTTCCGCTTTGGAAGCGACCGCTTATCAGGCCCGCGAAGTGCTGGATGCGATGGAAAAAGATTCTGGCGTCAAACTCCGTGCCTTGAAAGTGGATGGCGGCATGGTCTTCAATGAAATGTTAATGCAGTTCCAATCGGATATTTTGAATGTGCCGGTCGTGCGCCCGAAGGTGGCGGAGACTACGGCCCTGGGTGCGGCCTACGCGGCTGGACTCGCCGTTGGCTTTTGGAAAGATGCGGAAGCGTTGAAAAAGAACTGGGGCCGCGACAAGGAATGGTCACCGCAAATGGACTCAAAACGCCGCGCCGGGTTATACTCAGGCTGGAAAAAAGCCGTCACTCGTACGTTTGATTGGGTTGAATAAAGTCCTATGAATCGAAACGATATCTTTTCCTCACTAAAAGAAAATCCTCAAGTTTCCGTGCTGATCGTGGGCGCGGGTATCAATGGCATCGGCACGTTCCGCGACCTGGCGCTCAACGGCGTGGATGTGCTGCTCGTGGACCGCGGCGACTTCTGCTCGGGCGCGAGCGCAGCCTCCTCGCATATGGCGCACGGCGGCGTCCGTTATCTCGAGAATGGCGAGTTCCGGTTGGTGCGTGAAGCGGTAAGGGAGCGCAACCGTATGATCCAGAACGCGCCGCACATCGTCAAGCCGCTGCCGACCACCATCCCCATGTTCAAATATTTTTCGGGCATCTTCAACGCGCCATTCAAATTCCTTGGCTGGTTGGACAGACCCTCCGAACGTGGCTCTTTCATCATCAAGGTGGGCCTGATGATGTACGATGCCTATACCGGCAGCCAGCGCACAGTGCCGCGTCACAAGTTCTACTCCCGCGCGAGTTCATTGAAGAAATGGAACAAGATCAACCCGGAAGTGGTCAACACGGCCGTATATTACGATGGCTTGATCTCTAACCCGGAACGCCTCGCGCTGGAACTGGTGCTGGATGCGGAAGCCGAAGGCGGTCATGCCCGTGCTTTGAATTACGTTAGCCTCGTGAGCGGATCCGGTAACTCGGTCCTTCTCCGTGACGAGTTGAGCGATGAGACCTATGAGGTCCAGCCGAAACTGCTGATCAATGCCGCCGGGCCGTGGATCGACTTTGCCAACCATAGCCTGGGGGTTTCCACCCGTTATGTTGGCGGCACCAAGGGTTCTCATCTCGTAGTGGACAACCCCGAACTGCGCGAGGCCATCGGTGAAAATGAATTTTTCTTTGAGAATGCGGATGGCCGCATCGTATTGATCTTCCCAATGCAGGACCGCGTCCTGATCGGCACCTCGGATATCAAGATCGACCATCCCGATGATGCCCGCTGTACAGACGAAGAAGTGGACTATTTCATCGGCATGATCGCGCGGGTCTTCCCGTCCATCAAAGTAACTCGCGAACAGGTCGTGTTCGCCTTCTCCGGCGTGCGCCCGTTGGCGAGCAGCACAGCGAAGACCACCGGTCAGTACAGCCGCGACCATCACATCGAGGTCTTGAGCGGAGACTGGACCAACCTGCCATTCCCGGTCTATTCTCTGGTGGGTGGCAAGTGGACCTCCTTCCGTGCCTTTGCCGAAGAAGTGGCGGATAAATCGATGGAATTTTTGGGCATCAAACGCCAGAAGAGTACACATACCCTGCCCATTGGCGGCGGGCGCGGATATCCGCGCAGTGCGGACGAACGCGCAAAACTCGTCAACGGCCTTGCAGCCTGGACGGGCCTTTCAAAAGAACGGCTGGATGTGCTGGCGGATCGCTACGGCACCCGCGCTGAAGTGGTGGCCGATTTCCTCAAGCGTGGAACCGATGCGCCCCTGACCTTTTTGCCTGATTACTCCCGGCGCGAGTTCATGTTCCTCGTGCAATATGAAAAAGCGCGTCACCTCGACGATCTGTTCCTGCGCCGCACCTTGCTGGCCATGCTGGGCAAATTGAATCGAGAAGCCCTCGTTGAGGCGGCTGAAATCATGGGAGAAGTCCTCGGTTGGAATTTTGACCAGAAGATGGCCGAGGTGGAGCGTACGCTCCGTTTGCTGGAGGAGCGGCACCGGGTCCGGTTGTGAGGCGCATGGTAAAATCCTCCCGATGCCCGCTAGCCGAAAATCCAAACTCACCGTAGACCTTGTCATCCCGGTCTATAACGAAGCAGAAGTGATCGCACAGACGTACGCAGACATCCGCCAGGTGGTGGATGCTCTGCCGTACGTCTTTACTTTTATTTATGTGGATGACGGTTCAAGCGACGGGACGGTGGATACGCTTCGAGCGATCGCCTTGAACGACCCCAGAGTGACCGTGCTCCAACTCAGCCGTAACTTCGGCCACCAGGCCGCGCTGACCGCCGGGATGGATGCCTCGCAGAGCGACATCATGATCTCGATGGATGGCGACGGCCAGCACCCGCCGGAGATGCTGACGAAGATGATCGATCTCGTGCAGCAGGGCTATGACATCGTGCAGGGCCAACGCATCGAGGAAGACCGCGCCCTATCGTTCAAGAAAACCACCTCCAATTTTTTCTACTGGCTGATCAACAAGATCAGCGGCACACAGATCTCGCAGGGTGCAGCGGACTTCCGCGCGCTTTCGCGCAAAGCCCTGGGCGGCCTGCGTTCGATGCATGAATATCATCGCTTCCTGCGTGGCATGATCTCGTGGATGGGCTATGACAGCGTCATCCTGCCCTACCACGAACCGGCTCGCATTGCGGGATACTCCAAATATTCGTTGGGCAAGATGATGCGCTTGGCGTCTGACGCCATCTTCTCCTTCTCACTGGCGCCCTTGTACATTGGCTTGAGCGCCGGGCTGATCTTTTTTGTGCTTGCGGGTGTGCAGTTGTTCTATGTATTGTCCCTGTGGTTGACGGGGAATACCGAGCGTGTGCAGCCGGGCTGGAGTTCGTTGATGGGGGTGATGTTGATCGCCAGCGGGATCATCATGGTATTGCTGGGGTTCATTGGTGTTTATGTCGGCTATATCTTTCAGGAAGTCAAGCGCCGCCCAATCTATCTTTTGAAGGGGAAGTTGGATGATGGAAAATAGATCCAAATACTTTATCATGACCCTGCTGCGGCACGGTGAGTCGGTGGGGAACGCTGAATCGCGCTGGCAAGGCCAATCCGAATTTCCGCTGACGGATAAAGGCCGCACCCAGGCCCGCGCCCTGGCAGAGCGCTGGAAGAAAGAGAATGCCCAATTCGACCTGGTCATCTCCAGCCCGCTCTCCCGTGCGCGGGAGACGGCTGAGATCGTCGCTTCAGCCTTGAACCTTAAGATCGAACTCGAACCGTTGCTGGTCGAACGCCATAACGGAGTCTTCTCCGGTTTGACCGCGCAAGAGGTTCGCCAGAATTTTGCACATCCCGATTTCTACAATCCCTACGACCCGGTCGGGGAAGAAGGCGAAGGAGATTGGGAACTTTTCCTGCGTGCAGGCCAGGCGTTGCACAGTTTGCTGAAACGTGAACCGGCGCGCTATTTGATCGTTTCCCATGGCGGCTTGTTGAACCAATTGATGCATGCTGTGGTGGGGCTCGCTCCCCAGGCGAATAATTCCGGCACGCGCTTCCGCTTCAGCAACACGGCCTTTGCCCAGTTGTTCTATTATCCCAGCCAGCATCGTTGGGCCATTGATAAACTCAACGATCACCTGCACTGGCCGGACGCTGAGTGACCCTGTTCGTATCCCCATTTGAAAGTTGACATTTTAATCTTATGAATCAAGCCTCCTCGCAATCTCCCGAAATGAAATTTCTTGTCTTTGGCGCGGGCGCCATCGGGACGTACATCGGTGGCTCGCTCGTACTTGGCGGGCACCAGGTGGTGTTCGTGGAGCAGCCGAAGATGGCCGAAGAGTTACGCACCAAAGGCTTGCGGCTCGACCTGACCATTGACGAGCGCCGCCAGACTCGGGACGCCTTCACAGTGGATCCGCGCTCGTTCGTCATTGAACCCTCGCTGGAGTCGGCGCTGAAGTTCGGCCCCTTCGATGCGGCCATCTTTGCCTTGAAATCCTTCGATACGCTTCCGGCCATGGAGGGTTTGAAGCCATTTGCCGATAAACTTCCACCCATCGTCTGTCTATCCAACGGTGTGGATAACGAACCCACCATTGCCAGCGCCCTCGGCGCGGACAAGGTTATCTATGGTACGGTCACCACCGCCATTGGGCGGCGCGGCCCCGGCGATATTGTGCTGGAGAAGCTGCGCGGCGTGGGCATTGCCGCAGGGCATCTGCTTTCGGAGCGGTTGGTGGCGGCCTTTGATCGGTCCTACCTTAAGTGCAGTCTGTTCCCTGACGCTTTGAGCATGAAATGGTCCAAGATGCTCACCAACCTGATTGCGAACCCGACCTCCGCCATCCTCAATATGACGGCCGCGCAGGTCTTTGCGAACCGCGAACTTTACGCATTGGAAATTCAAATGCTGCGCGAGTGCCTGCGGGTGATGGCTGCAATGAACCTCAGTGTCGTGGACTTGCCCGGCACGCCGGTTCGGGCACTGGCCCTGGCTACTACACTA
>DAOQBX010000127.1:0-5568 GCA_035340155.1 Anaerolineales bacterium
CCGCCCGCCTGATGAACTTCCGCTCGGGTGACTTGCTTGCCCGCGTCATCGGCGATGTGGAAACCTTGGAAAATTTCTACGTCCGCGTCGTATCGCCCCCGTTGACCGCCATCGTCGTTGGGACTGTCACCGCCATCTTCCTCGCTTCTTTCTACCCGCTGCTTGCTCCTGTTTACCTGACCTTTTATCTCAGCCTCGGCTTGTTCCTGCCCATCCTCGCACAGACCACCAGCCGCAAATCTGCCGAGCAGACCATTTCTCTGCGTGCTGACCTGCAAACTCATCTCGTAGACGGCATTCAAGGCATGGCAGACCTCATCGCCTACGGTCGCGCCGATGAAAGCCTTACACAAATCGCAGCAACCGCAGATGAGTACGGCAACGCCCAACGCCGCATGGCGCGTGTGACAGGCATCCACTCTGCCATCGGAACCCTGCTCACCAATCTCGGCATGTGGACAATTCTCTTCCTGACCATTCCGCAAATTATCAACGGCGAGATCGCTGGTCCCATGCTGGCTTCGCTCACCCTGCTGACCTTCGCCTCATTCGAAGCCGTCACCCCCCTGCCCCTCGCCGCCCAAATGTGGAACTCCGCCCGTGAAGCGACACGACGTTTGTTTGAAGTGGTGGATACGGAACCTGAAATCAGTGAACAGTGGAAAGTAGAAAGTGGAAAGTTGCCATTTACCAATCACCAATTACAAATTACCAATCTCTCTTTTGCCTACCCATCCCAAACCACCCCCGCCCTGCAACATGTAACCTTCAACCTTAAACCTGCAACCTCCCTCGCCATCGTCGGTCCGAGCGGGGCGGGGAAGAGCACGATTGCCAATTTGCTACTCCGCTTCTGGGATTACCAAGTAGGAGAGATCACTCTCGGCGGAGAATCGCTCAAAGCGCTGAATCAGGATGAGGTACGGGAAAGAATCGGTCTCGTCTCCCAGAACACGTATTTCTTCAACACATCCATTTATGAAAATCTGCGCTTTGCCCGCAAGAAAGTCACGCGCGAAGAAGTGGAAGCGGCATGCAAATCTGCCCAAATTCACGAGTTCATCCTGAGCCTGCCCAAAGGTTACAACACGC
Source organism: Anaerolineales bacterium (assembly GCA_035340155.1). Taxonomy (GTDB): domain Bacteria; phylum Chloroflexota; class Anaerolineae; order Anaerolineales; family Villigracilaceae; genus Villigracilis. The sequence goes on from DAOQBX010000127.1 coordinate 1,093, forward strand.
TGATCGGCGAGCAGGGGTTGCGACTCTCTGGCGGCGAGCGTCAACGGCTGGCAATTGCGCGCGCACTCATCAAAGATGCGCCAATTCTAATTTTAGATGAACCCACTGCCAACCTCGACCCACTGACCGAACAGCAGGTTTTGGGAACGCTTTTCAAGGTGATGAAGCAAAAGACATCGTTGCTCATCACTCATCGCCTGATCGGCTTGGAAAATGTAGATGAAATTCTCGTGATGAACCATGGCAGTATCATCGAACACGGAACGCATGAAAAACTTGCCGGCCAAAATTCTTTATATCGTCGTATGCTAAACATACAAAATCGCATTTTCGACGAAATAATTTAATATTGAAGCGCTTGCAACCCTTTGGCGGAAGTGCTATAATCCCATCAATTCCCCAGATGTTTGAAATCTGAATTTTGGTCAAATCAGGCACAAGTCCATTGTGTCTGCAAATTAAAACGATAACCTTGGATCAAACCCCATATTCACCCAAAAAAGCATGAGGAAATTCACCAGCCCAATCGAGCGGGGACTGGTTCTTTTCGCATTCCTATTCCAATCATTCCAAAAGAGAACAACACATCATGAAAATTCTTGAACTAGAGAACCAACCGCTTTCCAAATTGCGCGCAATGGCAAAATCGTTCAGCATTCCGAACGCCAACCGCCTGAAGAAGGAAACCCTCGCAATGATGATCCGCGAGGCCGAGGCGCAAAAGGAAGGCATTGAACTGCGCGGCGGCATCCTGGAGATCATGAGCGAAGGCATTGGCTTCTTACGGGCCACCAATTACCGCATCAGCGACCAGGACGTGTACGTTTCGCAGGCGCAGCTCAGGCGGTATGATCTTCGCGCAGGCGACCTCGTGATCGGGCAGGTCCGCCCGCCACGTGAAAGCGAACGACACTTTGGCCTGCTGAAAGTAGAATCGATCAATGGCCTCGACCCTGAAGAAGCCACCCGAAGAACAGTTTTTGAGAACCTCACCCCCATCTTCCCTGAAAAACGTTTTGACCTCGAAATAGACCAGGCAACCCTGGCTCCCCGTTTGATAAATGTCATCGCACCCATCGGTAGAGGCCAGCGTGGATTGATCGTTTCCCCCCCCAAGGCGGGCAAGACCACAATTCTCAAGCAGATCGCAAATTCGATTTCAACAAAATATCCCGACGTCCATCTGATCATTGCCCTCATCGGTGAGCGTCCTGAAGAAGTGACCGATATGGATCGCTCCGTGGATGCGGAAGTAGTGGCTTCGACCTTCGACGAACCGGTGACATCGCACGTCCGCACGGCGGAGCTTGCCTTGGACCGTGCCAAGAGATTGGTGGAGATCGGTCGCCATGTTGTCATTTTGATGGACTCGATCACCCGCCTCGCCCGCGCCTATAACCTGGTCGTAAATCCCTCCGGGCGCACGCTCTCCGGCGGTATGGATCCTTCTGCATTATACCCACCCAAACGCTTCTTCGGCGCGGCTCGTAACGTGGAAGATGGCGGTTCACTGACCATCATTGCCACCTGCCTCGTTGATACCGGCTCCCGCCTTGATGATGTGGTCTATGAAGAATTCAAGGGCACCGGCAACATGGAGTTGCATCTCTCGCGCAAATTACAGGAACGCCGCATCTACCCGGCTGTGGATATCGAACGCTCGTCCACCCGCCGCGAAGACCTGCTGCTCGGACCTGATCTGCTCCAGCGCGCCTGGCTCATGCGCCGCATGTTCATCCAGATGATCTCCCCCCCACCCGCCGGCGCTGGTATGGATAACTCCGTGGCGACAGAAGCCATCATCACCCGCATGGAAAAATCGAGAAATAATGTTGAATTCCTTGAGAACCTGACACGAGACGCTTAACATTATCGTTCGAGAAGAATGAAAAAATTACTAGACCGATTTTCTAAAAAACCTGCAAAAGAATCCCAGCCGGTTTCAGCGGCTAATGAACCGATCACCACGCCGCGCAAAGCCCGCAAGGCTGACCGGTTTTCCCTGGTCAGTTGGATATTGACGGGTGTAGTGGTGTTCAGCCTGCTGGGAGGTACACTTTATTACAAGAGCACACTCCCGCCTGTCGTGGTGACCATGGCGCCCGCCACCGAAGAATCAGCGGCAGGACAGCCCCAAGTCGGCGCACCCACGATCAGCGAAGCAGGAAGCGGTTTCAACGCCATTCTGCGCAAATTGCAGTTAAAGACGAACATCCCCGAACGCCCCAAATATGATTCCACGCTTTATCGCGTGGTACGCGGTGACTCGATGTATCGCATCGCCGAAGATTTCAAGATCAAGTCCGAGACCATTTTGTATGTGAACGACCAGCTGGAGGATAACCCGCATAGTTTGCGTCCCGGCATGGAACTTGTCATCCCACCGGCGGATGGTCTATATTACAAATGGAAAGACGGCGATACCTTCCAGACCGTGGCCGATAAATATTTTTCCGAGCCCGATGAAATTGTCAACTTCCCCGGTAATCACATCGACCTGACCGACCCCACAGTGGAAGTCGGTGCCACGGTCTTCATTCCTGGCGGTTCGCGCGAATTGCGCAACTGGGCCGCTGACCTGCAAACCGCAGCACGCGGCGCCAATACAGGGACCGGCGGCGGAAATGCCACCAACGCCTGTGGCGGCGGCCCGGTGGCCAGCGGCCTTGGCTGGCCTGCAGACGATCACACGCTTTCTGGCAACGCCTATGGGCCTGGTCACCTCGGCATCGATATCGCTGCACCGGAAGGATCGAATGTGTATGCAGCCGGGACGGGTGTGGTCACCATGGCGCAGGGCGGCTGGAACTATGGCTATGGCAACGTGGTTCAGATCGACCACGGCAATGGATATGTTACGGTCTATGCCCACTTGAGCGCCATCCTCGTCAGCCCATGCCAGACGGTGGGCCAAGGTGCTGTAATTGGTCTCTCCGGAAATACAGGCAATTCCTTTGGCGCCCACTTGCATTTCGAGATCCGCATCGGCGGTGCAAACGTCAACCCGTACGATATTGTTCAATAAACGATCAGGCCTGGCAGGTTTTGAAAACCTGCCAGGCTTTTTAATTCCATGAACGAATCCTCCCTCAAAAGATCCCTTTCAAAACTCAATCTCAGCGGCCTGCGCTATTTTGATTCCATCGGCTCCACCAACGATGAGGCTCTGGCTTGGGCGGCCAGTGGCGCAAAGGATTTCTCGCTCGTGGTGGCGGATGAACAAACACAGGGCCGCGGTCGGCTGGACCGGAAATGGTTCACGCCCAAAGGCAGCGCCCTCGCTGTGAGCCTGATCCTGCGCCCAGGCGCGGCTATGCGCCCGCATCTCTCGCGGACCGTAGGCCTGGCAGCCCTCTCTGTGGCGGATGCATGCCGGAAACTCGGCCTGCTCCCACAGATCAAATGGCCGAACGATATTCTCGTCAACGGTAAAAAACTAGCAGGGATCCTGGTCGAGTCGGTCTGGTCGGGTGAGGATGTGGATTCGCTCGTGATCGGCATGGGGATCAACGTTTACAAGGCGGCAGTGCCGCCTGATGAGTATTTACAATTCCCGGCTACAAGTCTTGAAGAAATGCTGGGGAAAGAGCCGCCCACGCGCGAAACAATTCTGCTCGAAGTTCTGTCTGCCCTGCTCACACGGCGCGAGAATCTCGGGACGGATGCGCTGATCCAGGCTTGGGAAGAGGGGTTGGCCTACCGTGGCGAGCAGGTCAAGGTTCGCGGTGGAAGCGAAGATCCAATCCTCGGGCGGTTGGATGGCCTTGAATCTGATGGCAGTCTGCGGCTGGTGGATACCTATGGCAAATCCGTGATCGTTCGTTTTGGGGATGTCAGCCTGCGGCCCGCAGCGTGATATACTTTCGAAAAAGTAGAGGTTCCCATGTTTGATGATCTTCGTAATGACGCCGCCTCAAAATCATTTGGTGAAGAAGAGGCCAAATACCAGCCTGCCGCTGTCCGCGATTACGACTACGGGCAAAGTGCCTCCTCCGGTCGTTTTCTAGGCATGACCTCCATGCAGCGCTTTGTCCTGGCCTTTATGCTCTTGCTGACCGTGTGTGTGCTTGGGTCGCTCGTCCTTTTTGTGATGGGGAAATTTGCACTATAACGAAATGTAAAAGACGGTGTTAGTTTTTCCATAACAGAAAGGCTGCGGCTATGGAAAAACAACGTTCGATCCCCCAAGATTTTATCGAGCACCGTTACCTACTCCTGCTAAACGATAAATTTGGTTTCCCGCTGTCCATTTTAATGCTGTCTGTGATGGCATTTCTGATCGGGATGGCGGTCATTATTCCGATCAACAATCTCATGGGGGGCAGCATAAAGACCGGCCTGACTGTCAACCTGATCATTTGCAGCACCATACTGCCATACCATTACTATCATATCCTGCGCCTTTTACATGAATTGGATACCCTGCATTCAGAGGTATACGACAAATCCATTCGCGATGAATTGACTCATGCGTAC
>DAOQBX010000128.1:0-5560 GCA_035340155.1 Anaerolineales bacterium
CTCTTACGAAGACCTGTGGAAGCTCACACTGGTTAATTACAACGCCGGAGGCGGCTGCCTTGCGGAAGCCATTTCGGCCGCGCAGGGGATTAGCGGCCTGCCTTTGACGTGGGAGACCGTATCGCCGAACCTCACCGGTGCCTGCGCAGGCGCGGTGGATTACGTCAACGATATCAGCCAGTAATAACTTGAAAATATCCCTTCCCGCTGAAAGTTTCGGCGGGATTTTTTATTTAAGCGGGGGTAATGCTCACCAATAAGTAAATCCAATAAGCAGATGTAATGAATATCACTAAGGGTCATAAGGAAAATGAATAATAATAATTGTGAAAAATAACACAAAGGAGAAGCCTTGAAAATCAAACCACTTGGATTCATTTTAGCTGGAGTGTTCCTGATCGCAGCGTGTACAACAGCAAAAACAGAAACGCCTGTACAAGTGAGCGAATCCCCCACAGCGGAGGAAATGCCCACAGCAACTGAAGCAGTTATCGCATCCGGGCCGGAAGCGGGAGAATGTATTAACTGTCATACCGACAAACAGCGACTCATTGATACGGCAAAACCAGCCGAGATCGCCGAGTCCGAATCGAAGGGGGTTGGCTGAGGGGGCGATGTGGCTCCGTTGGAGCCCTGGGAAAAAGTTTTGGTCGATAACGCGGCCTTCTCACAGACCGATCACGGCGAGTTGACCTGTATCGAATGTCATGCAGGCGTGAACACAGATAAGAAAGATGCCGCCCATGAAGGACTGATCGTTAACCCGAGCGCGCAGCCACAGGAATTCTGCGGCGAATGCCATGAAGAACAGGTAACGGCCTATCCCAACAGCCTGCACAACACCCAGGCCGGTTACTGGACGGCCATCAACGCCCGTAGTGGCGACCTGCCGGAAAATCACCCGGCGCTGGAAGAGATGTTCGGCAATCACTGCGCAACCTGCCACACTACCTGCGGCGAATGTCACGTCAGCCAACCGGATAATGTTGGCGGCGGCCTGTTCAATGGGCATGTCTTTGAGAAGACCCCGCCCATGACGCGCTCCTGCACGGCCTGTCATGGCAGCCGTGTGGGCAATGAATTCCTCGGCAAGAACGAAAACCTGCCCGGCGATGTGCACTTCCGCGAAGCGCGCATGAATTGCGTGAAATGCCATGAAGGCGCAGACCTGCACGGAACTGCAGATGCTTCCGCCGCACCTGAACATCGCTTGAGCGGGGCAGAGGACCCAACTTGCATTGAGTGTCACCAGGATGCTTTCGGCGACAATGCCATTGAGATGCATCAGCAGCATGGCGATTCGCTCTCCTGTCAGGTCTGTCACTCGGTGACCTATACCAGTTGTGACGGCTGTCATGTGGCGCTCAGCGAAACCAGTGGCAAGCCGTTCTTTGAGACCGAAGCAACCTATTCCACCTTCCTGATCGGGCGCAACCCCATTCAAAGTGACGACCGCCCGTACAAGTTCGTGCCGGTGCGGCATGTGCCTGCCTCCCCCACCAGCTATGAGTTCTACGGCGAGAACCTGCTGCCAAACTTCGACACTACATCCACCTGGGTATATGCAACTCCGCACAATATCCAACGCAGCACCCCGCAGAACGCAAGTTGCGAAGCCTGTCACGGCAACCCGGATCTATTCATGACAGCCGACAAAGTGAGCGCGGAAGAACAGACCGCCAACGCGAATGTCATCGTCACAGACCTGCCGCTCTCATGGGAAGAGATCCTCGCCATTCCAACCCTGCCGGTCGGGCATGAAGAACACATCGGCAAGGAATGCAAATTGTGCCACGACACTGGCGTAAAAGATGCGCCTGTCAGCCCCGAGGACCATGTTGATTACGCAGATGACACCTGCACAAAATGTCATAAGGTATCCAAACAATAACAAGGAGAAGAAAATGTCCAAGAAGATGCAAGTCCTGTTCGGCCTGTTGATCGTGCTCAGCATGATCTTCAGTGCCTGCGGCACACCCGCCGCAACCGAAGCCCCTGTGGTGGAGGAACCCGTCCCTACCGAAGCGATCGTTGTCGAAGAACCCGCGCTTGATACAGAGGGTCTGTTTGCCGCTCTCATCGGCGAACTGCCGGCAGATAAAGGCTACGGCACCGTCAAGCCCGCCGCATTGATGGAAGAACTGGCAGACACCCCGCCCTTCCTGCTCGATGTGCGCGAAGCCTCTGAAGTGGAAGCCGATGGATACATCGAAGGCGCAGTCAACATCCCCGTACGTGAACTGCTCGCCAACTTAGACAAACTTCCCGAAAAGGACCAGCCCATCGTCGTCTATTGCGCCTCCGGTCACCGCGGCGGCATGACCATTGCCACACTCAAATTGCTGGGCTATACCAACGTCCGTAATCTCGGCGGCGGCCTGAACGGCTGGAAGAAAGCTAATCTGCCCGTGGTTACCGGTTCCACACCTGAAGCCCCGGCCGCCCTCAGCGCCCCGGTCATCGAAGATCCAATGCTCTTCGACGCCATCAACGGCTTCTTCGTCAACATGCCCGATGACTTCTACACCGTCAAATCGGACAAACTGGCCGAAGAACTTACCGGAACCGCCCCCACCATCATCGACGTTCGCACAGCCGACGAATGGAACAAGGACGGCTATATTGCAGGTGCGCTCAATATCCCCTTCAACGATTTCTTCAATAACCTCAACCAACTCCCTGCCGACAAGAGCGCTCGCATCGTGGTCATGTGTGCCTCCGGACACCGCGGGTCCATCATTCTGATGGCCATGCGCATGATGGGGTACGACAATGTTTCCAACCTCGCGGGCGGCCTCAACGCCTGGAAAACCGCGAAGATGCCCGTGACAGGCTGGATCGATTGGCCCACCAAGTGGACTGAATACATCGCCGCCATGCCGGAAGGCTTCAGCACCATCAAGGCAGCCGACCTCAACACTGCCCTCGTTGAAGACCCGCCCTTCCTGCTCGATGTGCGCGAAGCCGCCGAACTCGGAACCGATGGCTTCCTCACCGGCGCGGTCAATATCCCCGTGCGCGAAGTATTAAACAACCTCGATAAACTGCCCGCCAAAGACCAGCCCATTGTGGTCTACTGCGCCTCCGGTCACCGCGGCGCGATGGTCATGGCCTCCCTGCAAATGCTCGGATACACAGATGTAAAGAATCTCGCTGGCGGCCTTAACGGATGGAAGAAAGCCGAACTGCCCGTGGAAACTGGAACGCTTCCCGCCGCGCCGGTGGCTGGTACCGCACCCGAAGTGGATGCCACCCTGCTGCGCGACCTGAACAACTTCCTCGCCAACCTGCCCGAAGGCTTCTACACTGTCAAAGCCCCCGACCTCAACGTAGAACTGACCGGCTCCCCCGCCCCCGTTCTCGTGGATGTCCGCACAGCGGAAGAGACCGCCAACGGCTACATTGAAGGCGCGCTCCTCATTCCGTTTGCCGATATTCCCGCCAACCTCGCCCAACTCCCTGCCGACAAGGCTGCGCCCATCGTGGTGCTCTGCCAGTCCGGTCACCGCGGCGCAATGGTCATGATGTACCTGCGTATGATCGGCTACACCGAAGTCCGCAATCTCGCGGGCGGCATGAACGCCTGGGTCGCTGCGGAATTGCCTGTGGTCAAATAGACCTTCCATTCACAGGAACATCTATCCTGTATATTATGTCGCCCACGAATGGCATTCGTGGGCGACATTTCATTGTCAGACCAATTCAGTGACAATGTTCACTGTTCAGCCAGGGTTGAAAAACTTATGCTTGAAACACAGCTCCATCACCAACTCTCATCCACCAGGAAAGAACCGAAGATGATCGAGATCTCATCCTTGCGTGTGTTTCTAGCGGCCGCCGAGGAAAAGAATTTTTCGCAGGCGGCCAAAAGGCTGCATATGTCGCAGTCTGCCGTCAGCCAGCACATTCAAGCCATGGAACAAGCCTACAACGTGGAGTTATTCTTGAGGCGGGGCCGCTCCATCGCCTTGAGCGAAGCGGGCGAAGCATTGCTCCCCATGGCGCGGGATGTTTTACGTTCCGCCCGTTTAATGGAAGACGGCCTCCACAACCTCCAGAACGAAGTTGGCGGTGAACTGCTTATTGCCTGCTCCACTTCAGCCGGGAAGTACATCATGCCCGCCCTGCTTTCCATCTTTCAGGAAAAATATCCCGCCGTCCATCCACGGGTAAAAGTGATGACCCGCGACAGTGTCTTTGAACGCCTGCTCAATCAGAAGATCCCCATGGGGGTTTCCAGCAAACTACTCGAACATCGCGATATCGAATGCCAGCCCTTGTTCGACGACCGCATCTTCCTGATCGTCCCCGCTTCCCATCCCTGGGCGGCATATGGACATGCCACCGCGGATGATCTGGTGGGGCAAAAGATGATCATGCGCGAGGAGATCTCCGGCACCTGCGAGACGGTGATGCAAGGCCTGAAAAAATACAGCATCACCCCGGATATGCTAAACGTGGCCATGGAACTTGGCAGTTCCGACGGCATCGAAATGGCGGTGGAATGCGGCGTAGGTATCGCCTTCGTTTCCGAAATGGTGGCAGCGCGCGGACTGGCTTTCGGACGCGTGAAAAAAGTGGAAATACAGGGTTTGGACCTGAAACGCACGGTCTACATCGCCCGGAACATTCATTATCCGTTCACACGCCCCCAAAATCTTTTTTGGGAATTCGCCCAGTCACAGCAGGAACATCTAAACACCGATATATGGAACAGCCTGACCACCTTTGAACCTGTGGCATAACTATAACCTGTGCTAAACTTAACAAATAATTCATTAGGTCACGCATATTGCGTGACCTATAAAATTCGTACGGAGGCTTCATGCTCACCCTCGTAGAGAAAATCCTCTTTGTTCTGGCAACCCTCACATCCCTATACTTCACCTACCGCGGCGTAATGCGCATTGTCGGGCATATCGGCAGCGGACAGGGAAAGATCGACTGGTCCCTGATGTGGAAGCGGATCGGCGACCTCATCGTCAAAGTAGGTCTGTTCCAACCCGTCTTTCGTTTCAGGCTTGGGCCGAGCATCCTGCACGCCCTTATCGGTTGGGGTTTTCTCTCATTCCTATTGATCAACCTCGCAGACCTGATCTACGCCTACACCGGCTTCAAATTGTTGGAGCACACCGGCCTTTTTGGGAATGCATATCGTCTGCTGGCAGATATCGCGAACGTGGCCATCATTTTCGGTATCGTGGCGATGGCGTTCCGCCGCTTCATTCTCAAGCCGGAAACTTTATCCACTCGCGAAAAGACTCTGCTCAACCCCAAAGCGCGCACTGGCATCACCCGCGACTCGGCCATCGTCGCCACATTCATCTTCGTCCACAACTCAATGCGCTTCCTCGGCGAATCCTTTGGCCTCGCGCTCGAAAACAAGGTCGATACCTGGCAACCGACGATCTCTGCAGTTTCAAAGATGTTCGCCGGCATGAACCCCGCCGCCTTGACCGTTGGAGAGCATCTTGCGTTCTGGCTGTCCATCGGCGCAGTGGTGGCCTTCCTGCCGTACTTCCCCTACTCCAAGCATATCCATCTCTTCTTTGCACCGTTG
>DAOQBX010000129.1:0-5550 GCA_035340155.1 Anaerolineales bacterium
TATCAAAGAGATTTCTCTTTGGGATGTGCAATATACCCTGATGCGCGAAGAAGTGGACATGAACGATGCGGGCGACCGCGCCGTGTATGACTTGCGTGTGGAACGCAACACTTTTGCTGCCAAAGCCGCACTTCAATATATGCAAGCCAATAAACCCGATGTGGTTTTGATTCCCAACGGCTTGATTTTGGAAATGGGAATTGTCTTCCGCGTGGCACGTTATCTCGGCATTGATGCAGTGACCTACGAATTCAACGATCAGCGCGAACAGATCTGGCTGGCGCAGAACTCGTCCATCATGCAGCAGGAAACAGATTATCTGGTTAGGGCACGTTGTGGTTTACCTGTTACAGACGCCATGTATGAACGTGTGGCAGACCTTGAAAATGCTCGCCGTGGTGCTCGCGTGTGGGGCAAGTCCAAACGCTTGTGGCAGTACGTCTCTTCCCAAGGTGCGGATGTGACTCGCAAACAGGTCGGTTTGGATGACCGCCCAGTGGTGATGCTCGCCGCGAATGTGCTCGGCGACAGCCTCACGCTTGGGCGTGACATCTTCGCCTCTTCCATGACCGAGTGGATCACCAAGACCGTTCAATATTTTGCCAAGCGGACGGACGTGCAGTTGGTCATCCGTGTTCACCCGGGTGAAAAACTTGTGCCGCAGGCCAAGTCGATGGCGACGGTGGTGAAAGAAGCGTTGCCCGAACTGCCGAGTCATATTCACGTCATCGGCGCGTTGGATAAGGTCAATACGTATGATCTGATCGAGATCGCAGATGTCGGGTTGGCGTACACCACCACAGTCGGTCTTGAAACCGCCATGAACGGACGCCCCGTTATTTCGTGTGGCCAAACCCACTATCGTGGGCGCGGCATTACCCTCGACCCGAACACTTGGGATGAGTATTACGCCACGCTTGAAAAAGTTCTGGGCGATATTCCTGCCCATCAGATGAACGAAAAGCAAATTGAATTTGCCTGGAATTACGCTTATCGATTTTTCTTCGAGTATCCGCGTCCCTTCCCCTGGCGCTTGATGAATTTCTGGGATGATCTCGAAGTATGGCCTCTCGAAAAAGTTCTAAGCGAAGAAGGCATGACGCAATTCAAAGATACCTTCGGCTTTTTGGCGGGCGAGCCGTTTACGTGGAAAGACTAACTTCTTCCCTCTTTCTTCTTTCTTGTAAATCAAATAGGAAAGAAGGAAGAAAGGAAAGCAGAGATTAACAATGACCAACGAAACCAAACAAAAAGTCCGCGAATTTTATGATGAGATCGGCTGGCAGCAGGAAGACGACGGCAATTATCAGAATGCCCGTTATGAAGACCTGCGCCCCGTCTCGCGCGAATACGTTCACAAGACACGTCTGCGCGTGATGAATGGCCTCATCCCAACCGGTCGCTTCATTCTTGACGCCGGATCTGGTCCCGTCCAGTATGAAGAATACAAGACCTATTCTGCTGGCTACGAAAAGCGCATCTGCCTGGATATTTCCATTCAAGCTCTGCGAGAGGCGCGGACTCGCATTGGCGATCACGGGCTGTTCGTAGTGGGTGACTTGGCGAATCTTCCCTTCAAAAAAAACTCCTTCGATGGCGCGGTTTCGATGCACGCCATTCATCATTTGGCATTGCCCGAACATCCCAAAGCCTATGCGGAGATTCACCGTGTACTTGCACCGGGTCGTACAGCTGCCATTGTCAACGGGTGGAGTGATCCGCTCATGAGCCGTATGGCAGAACCGTTCATTGGTTTGATGAGAAAATTCTCCGGGCGTTCTGCTAAAAAGAAAAAAGAGTGGTTGAACGAAGATGCTCCCGCCGGGACGTTCGTGGAAAAGATGACTCCGGAGTGGCTGAAACGTGAGATCGGCTCAAAGATGACGATTCAGATCAAGCCCTGGCGCAGCATGAGCACAAGAATTATGCGCTGGTTCATCCGCCCCTTTGGTGGGCGGACTTTCCTGCGATTTGTTTTCTGGCTGGAGGGTGTCTTTCCGAGATTCTTTGCGGAAAATGGCCAGTATCCGTTGATCGTGGTCAAAAAATAATCATTGGAGAATGTGGATTATGGACTGGAAAAATCAAGTTGTGCTTATCACCGGCGGGACAGGATCCTTCGGCAAGAAGTTCACTAAAATTTTGCTGGAAGAGAAGCAGCCGAAGAAGATCATCATCTTCAGCCGTGACGAGTTGAAACAGCACGAAATGCAGGTGGGCGGCTACAACGACCCGCGCCTGCGCTATTTCATTGGTGATGTGCGCGATCGTGAACGCATGGTGCGTGCCATGCTCGGCGTGGATATCGTCGTTCATGCCGCAGCGCTCAAGCAGGTCCCGGCCTGCGAGTACAACCCCATGGAAGCCATCAAGACCAATATCATGGGCACGGCCAATGTGGTCGAGGCGGCGCTGGATGCGGGTGTGAAGAAGGTGCTCACTGTCAGCACAGACAAGGCCGTCAGTCCGGCAAATTTGTATGGGGCCACCAAACTTGCGGCGGAGAAACTCACCATTCAGAGTAATGCCTATGCCGGGGGCTCGGCAACCCGCTTCTCCTGCGTTCGATACGGGAATGTCGTTGGCAGCCGCGGCTCGGTGGTACCTCTCTTCCTCAAACTGCGTTCCACTGGCAAGGTCACCATCACTGATGACCGCATGACCCGCTTCTGGCTTTCGCTGGAACAAGGTGTACGCTTTGTCATCGAGAACATCGAACAGATGGAAGGCGGCGAAGTGTTCGTTCCCAAAATCCCAAGCACCAAAGTGACCGACCTTGCCAGGGCTATAGCGCCGGATGCGCAACTCGAGATCATTGGTATTCGCCCTGGTGAGAAATTGCATGAGATGCTCATCTCAGAGGATGAGGCGCGTCATACCATCGAACTGGAAAAGATGTTCGTGGTGCAACCCGCCGAAGCGACCTGGTTCGGTTATTCGTGGAAGGGCAAGGGCAAAGAACTCGCCGAGGGCTTTTCGTATTCGAGCGATAACAACACCGAATGGCTGGATGTGGAAGGCATCAAGCAATACATCGCGCCGTTCGAGGAATTGTTCGTGCAGGGAAAACTGGAAGGATAGTTAAACTTCATCCGAACCGTGGAGCCTGACTCATGAAGATCTTACTTACTGGTGTCAGTGGATTGCTTGGCATTAACTTTGCCCAGGAGATGATGGGCGCGCATGAGATCATCGGCGTGCATCGCGGGAAACTGGTCGATGCCCCTTTCAAGGTTTTGAAACATGACCTGCTTGATCCCTTTGCGTTGGAGCCGATCCTGGATTCGACGCGGCCCGAATGGGTGGTCAACTGCGCGGCGCTAGCAAATCTCGAATCTTGCGAGGAAGACCCGGACCTTGCCAAACGGATGAACACCGACCTGCCCCGCCGTCTGGCGCGGGCTTGCAAGGCGCGGGATATCCGCTTTGTTCACATTTCCACCGACGCGGTCTTCGACGGTTCCAAGGACGGTTTCTATACCGAGGATGATACGCCCAATCCGTTGGGTATTTATTCGAAGACAAAATTGGAAAGCGAGGGGGCGGTTTTAGCAGAAGACGCCGCTGCTCTCGTAGCGCGTGTTAATTTTTATGGCTGGAGTTTGGGAGGGCGTCGCAGTCTGGCAGAGTTTTTCTTTAATAACCTCACCAACCACAAAAGCATGAGCGGTTTCACTGATGTCATCTTTTGCCCCATGCTGGTGAACGACACCGTCCGGCTGCTCGTCAAGATGATGCAGCGCGGATTGAGCGGTCTGTATCACCTAGTTGGCCCGCAAGCCATGAGCAAATATCAATTCGGCGTGGAGATCGCCCGGCGCTTTAGCCTAAAAGAAGGAGAGATCACACCGAAGTCGGTCAACTTTTCCAGTTTGGTGGCGAAGCGCTCCAACAATTTGTGGCTCTCAACCCGTAAATTATCCACAGCCTTGGGCGAAGATATCCCCGACTTTTCCACAGGTTTGGTGGAGTTTTATACACAATTTCAGCAGGGATATCAACAAAAGATCCGTAGTTATCAACAGTCATAGGCGGGTTACGCACCGCCTTCGACTATTTATCCACAGGCTGGCGGAGAATATCCGCCGTTTTTCCACAGGAAATGAGTGTTTTCCCTCCAAAAAACAAGAATTTGACCAAAGTTATCCACAGATTCGCGACACTTATCCACAGGAAAAAACGCCTTTATCCACAGGAATCCACATGAAAAACCTGCTTCGCCTCGAAGAATTCTTGATGTTCGGCTTCGCCCTCTTTCTTTTTTCTCGATCGGAATTCTCCTGGGGACTCTTCGCCCTGCTGTTCTTTGCCCCAGACCTGAGCATGCTCGGCTATCTGGTCAACCCGCGCTTCGGCGCCTGGACCTATAACCTGATCCACCATAAAGGGCTGGGACTTACGCTGTATGCTTTCGGCCTCATGGGGTCCATTTCGTGGCTGGTCTTTGCGGGCATGCTGCTCTTTGCTCACTCCAGTTTTGACCGCATCCTTGGCTATGGACTGAAATACGAAGATGAATTTCAGAACACGCATTTGGGAAGGATCGGGCGATGAACTCGGTTTATTCCAAGGTCCCTGAAAGGCTGGCGCGCGAGGTGGTATATGAGAGCCGCTGGGTGAACCTTTACAAGGACACGGTTCGCTTCCCGAACGGGTTCGTGGTCGATAAATTCCACTTGCTGGATTTCGAGCGCGAAGCCTCGGTTGCGATCATGGAGAACGCTATGGGGGAGATCATCTTTGTTTGTGTCCCCCGTTACACCACCGGTACCGCCGAGTGGGAACTTCCTGCTGGCGGAATGGAAGCCGGTGAGTCTCCACTTGAATCTGCGCGGCGGGAACTTTTGGAGGAGACCGGGTATACCTCCAGCGATCATAAATTGATCTACACCTACTACCCCATGAACGGACAGGCGAATCAAGTCTTTCATATCGTCCATTGCAAGGCCGGGGAGCGGGTGCAGGATTTTGACCCGAATGAAGTGTTGGAAGTCCGCTGGTTTACACGGGACGAAGTCCGGCAGATGCTGAAGGATCGGAAGATCCTGGATGGATTTTCTTTAACCGCATTGCTGTTATGGCTGCAAAACTGAAAGTTTCCCAACCTACATCAAGGAGAGACCCAATGGAATTCAAAATCAATAACCACACCATCGGCCTGGAGCACCCCACTTACTTCATCGCCGATATCGCTGCAAACCATGATGGCGACCTGGAACGCGCCAAACTGCTCATCCGTCTCGCCAAAGAAGCGGGGGCTGATGCGGCCAAATTCCAGCATTTTCAAGCGCCCAAGATCGTCTCGGAATACGGCTTCACACACATGAATTCCAAGGTCAGCCATCAGGCGACCTGGAAAAAGACGGTCACCGAGGTCTACGCCGCTGCATCCGTTTCCCAAAGTTGGACACCCATCCTCAAAGAGGAGTGTGACAAGGTTGGCATCGACTTCTTCACCTCACCGTATGATTACGAATCGATCGAGCATGTGAACCCGTATATTCCGGCCTTCAAGGCGGGCTCCGGCGAAATTGACTGGATCGAAGCGCT
>DAOQBX010000130.1:0-5533 GCA_035340155.1 Anaerolineales bacterium
ATCTGGACATGGTCCAGACCGGAGTCTACCAATTGCTGCACGTAACTCATATCCATAAGGCGGCGGGCGTTGGTGTTGAGCCCGGTGATCTGACCATTGGACTCGGCATGATGAATGAGTTCGGGCAGGTCATTCCGCAGGGTGGCTTCGCCGCCAGTAAAGACGATGTGCGGCACGCCCAACGCCCAGAGTTCGTCAATGACCCGCTTCCATTGGTCAGTGGTCAGTTCGGGAAAGTTCCGTTCGCGGGCATTGTAGCAGTGGGCACAGTCGTTGTTACAGCGATACGTCAGGGCCAGGTCCATGCGGTAGGGCGCGGAGGGACGGGCGCTGAACGGCATGGTGGTATCCAGATCCAGTTCATGGATGGGACAAGCCCCATCCGGCCTGAGCAATTCATCCAGTTGAAGGTTGAACTCGGATAGGTCGGTCTCGGCCTGTTTCCTGTTGACAGAGTATTTGGCGGTCAGGGCGGAAACACATTCGGAAGTGGACTTTCCTTCCAAGGTCAGCCAGGCCATGAAGGCGGCGGTCGGGTTGAGGTGCATGACACGGTTGGCATTGACAACGATGGTCCCCGTTCCATCGGGGTCCAGGCGCAGATGAATGCGTGATTTCTCGAATTCGTTTTCGCGGGTGTAGTGGTAAAGGCGGGGTGAGGACTCCAAAGTCTGGAGACTTTGGAGTGGCTTTTGAAACATCTTCAGATTTTGAGCATTTGCGAGCAGGTTTTTAAAATTCAGGGACATTTTGCACTTCGCTCCTATCAGTAAAATCAAATCCGAATTGCCACTTTGTTAAAAATTCCTTGCATGTCATTGCGAGGGTGTTCGTCCCGAAGCAATCTTGTAAATTGTATTGGAGATTGCTTCGCCGCACATCATTCTACGTTCGACTACAAGGAAGAAATGCGGCTCGCAAAGACATTTCATTTTTTATTTTGCGATTCCACAGTTTATCTTCCGCCGCCGGCACAGGCGCAGGCGCAACCGGCACAAGCGCACGCACAGGCGCAGGCGCAACCACCACTGCGGCCGCCGCCACCTCGCGAACCGCTGCGAACTGTGGAAGAAGGTTTGGGGAGCGGATTGGTGGTGCTCGTAACCTTTTCAGTAAACGTATTGATATTCCCAACCACCTTCTCCGAGAAGGTCTGCACCCCAGTGACGACCTTAGCAGCAAAGTCTGCGCCGGGCAAAGGCGCGGAACCGCCTGCGGGCATGGAGGGTTGCCCCAGGCTTGGGAAATTGGATTGGCTCGACGGGGTCATGGGGCGATAGGTCGGGTCGTAGTGGCCCCACCAGGATGGAACAATGACCGGCCCGCGAAAGACGCGCCGTGTGCGGTCGTCGTAATCTTTGTCCAGCATGGTCCACTCGAGGGCTTCTTCATACTTCTGGCTTTTGACCTCGGGGGTGTCGGCCGCTTCGACCATGGCCCAGGCCTTTTCTGTGATGGATCTGTAGTAGTCCACGGTTTCCTTGCGGCTGAAGCCTTTCATCTTCTCTGAGACCGTGCGCACCAGAGCCACCATCATGCTTTGCAGTTCACCCTGCCGTTCGCGTCCACTGGGCTGCAAAAAAGCGCGCAGGAAATTCTTTTCGTAATCATGCAGATCTTTTTCCTCCTTCATGAGCGGGTCATTGATATCGAGTTCAAGGGGGTCGCGCGTCTTGACGGTGGCGGCATTCTTTTTGATAACGCCAAAGAGGATCATGGTCATTACTTTATCGAGCGGCTGTTCCAGCAGCAGGGCGGCTTCGACCGCGGTCAGGCCGCGCTTGATGCCATGCCCCTCGATGGAGATCTTCGGCGGCAGGTATTGCATTTTGCGGCGGCGGCTGCCGAGCGCGGTCAGCGAAGGCAGGCCAACGAAGATGAAACCAAAACAACAGATCATGAAGATGGCCGAGGCTGTATCTTCATCGATCAGAGGGGCGGGCGGCGGAGTGTAGATCGACTCGGCCGGGACATACGACTTCGGGAAGGAAGCGCCGAACGCCATGCTGGAGGTCGATCTGGCATTTGGGGAATACCAGGTGTAGATAATGTTCCCGGCATCATCGAAACCGGCTTCGGGTTCCGAAGGGAAGCCCGATGGACTGGCATGCCAGCGCGGCTCCTCCGGTTGGACGCCGGATGGCAAGTGGAAGGTCACCGTGTAATCGGTGGTGCCAGAGATATATTGCGAACCGAACCAGGTCGGGTAGAACGAGGCGCTGGCATAGTTCGTATCGTTGTTATCGGGGAAAAGCACATTCGTCACCTGGCTTACGGTAACGAAGACCGTGGCCGAGTCGCCTGCGGCGATGGTCTTGCCGCCCATGACAATGGCAAACCCGGAGCCATTCCCGGCATAGTCACTTTTTGAAACGGAGACCGGCACGCCATCCACGCTGGCGCGGATGGTATCCATGTCGAAGTTGGAATTCGGCATGCCCACATCCACAAAGTCGATGGGATGCGAACCGGGCAGGTTGGTAAAGACCCAGGTGTAATCCAGGCTCAGTGAACCGTCCGAATTCCAGTAGGCGTTCACCACGGTCTTATCCACCTGAAAGTAATACGGCAGGTCTTGTGCGAAGGCCTGGGAAACCATGCCCCACGTCCGGAAAACAGCCAATAGACCGGCAAGAATCTTTCTAGTCATGAAATCTCCAATCGCCAATTTTATTGCTCTCGCAATGACATAGAGGATCGTTGATCATTAAACAAATCACCACTTGGGTTCTTCGGTAAGTTGATAGACCGTGTTGCAATACGGACATTCCACCGTGGGCGCACCCGCGACCATTTTGATGTTATCGGCCTTCAAGGCGCCGCCGCAATTGCGACAGGTCATCTGCTCGACCCTGGTCTGGCCGGGCAGGTCGAGTTTGTAGGTGATGTTATCCCCGCCGCTTCCGGCTGGACCTTTGACCTGTGCGCGCCAAAGGAGCAGCGCCCCACCGCCGACGAAGATGCCACCCACGCAGGAGAACCCCAGCCCGAACCCAAGCCAGGATGCGTTCTGCGCCGAGGCTGTGGAGCCGATGATGTTGAGAATGCCATACCCGAGAAGACAAAGACCGATCAAGAACAATATCCCCGCACCGACGTATAAAAATGTTTTGTTGCCCATATTTCAGTCACTCCTGAAAAAAGTGAGACCCTAAAGGTTATACCCGGTGGGTATCAGACCTGCCCGCCTCATCCGGCATGGATGAGATTCCCTTTTCATAAAAGAAAAAACCTTTAGGGTCGCGCTACCTTGAAAGTGTAGCATTTTCATCTGCTTTCGGCATGTGACTTTTGTCTATTAATCATCCTGTCTTTGTCCAATTCCTTGAAGGGGTCTTTGGATTTATACTTGGCAGGCCAGATGCAATCCAACGCGTCTCCATCGAAAGGTTGCCGCGCAACGACATCGAGAGACCGGGAAGGAAACTTAACATGACGATCAACGATCAATATAAAAAATGGCAGGAAAACACGCTCAAGAAATCATTGGATAAATTCAAGGAGCGCAGGGAACGCTTTGCAACCAGCGCCGGGATCGAGGTCCCGCGTGTGGCGCTGCCGGGTCAGGGAAGCCCTGCCTTTACCGATGAAACCTATCAGGAAAAATTGGGCTTTCCGGGCGAGTATCCCTTCACTCGCGGGGTGCAGCCGACGATGTACCGCTCGCGCTTTTGGACGATGCGCCAGTATGCGGGTTTTTCCACAGCAGAAGAATCGAACAAGCGTTACCGCTATTTGCTCGAACAAGGCCAAACGGGGCTGTCGGTCGCGTTCGACCTGCCCACTCAGATCGGGTACGATGCGGATGACCCGATCGCGCAGGGCGAGGTTGGGAAGGTGGGCGTGTCCATTTCATCGATCAAGGATATGGAGCAGTTGTTCGATCAGATCCCGCTCGAAAAGGTTTCCACATCCATGACCATCAACGCGCCTGCGGGAGTGCTGCTGGCGATGTATATCGCAGTGGCGAAGCGCCAGGGTGCGGATATGCGCGGGCTGCGCGGCACGATCCAGAACGATATTCTGAAGGAGTATGTGGCGCGCGGGACGTATATCTTCCCGCCTGCACCTTCGATGCGACTGATCACGGATATTTTTTCGTTTTGCGCGCAGGATGTGCCGTTCTGGAATACGATCTCGATCTCGGGGTATCACATCCGCGAGGCCGGTTCGACCGCCGTTCAGGAAGTGGCCTTTACGCTGGCCAATGGCATGGCATATGTGGATGCGGCGCTTGCGGCTGGTTTGAACGTGGACGATTTTGCGGGGCAGTTGTCCTTCTTCTTCAATGCGCACAACAACCTGCTGGAAGAGGTGGCGAAGTTCCGCGCGGCAAGGCGGATGTGGGCGCGGATCATGCGCGAGCGCTTCAAGGCGCAGAAGCCTGCTTCGTGGCAGTTGCGCTTCCATACCCAGACGGCCGGTTCGACCCTGACCGCGCAGCAGCCGGAAAATAATGTGGTGCGTGTGACCCTGCAGGCGCTTTCTGCCGTGCTCGGCGGGACCCAATCCCTGCACACCAACAGCATGGATGAGGCTTTGTGGCTGCCGACGGAGAAGTCGGTGCGGGTGGCGCTGCGGACCCAGCAGATCATTGCGTATGAATCCGGCGTGGCAGATTCGATTGACCCGCTGGCAGGTTCGTATTTGATCGAGCAAATGACTGATGAGATCGAGCAGGGCGCGTTGGATTACATCGCCAGGATCGATGAAATGGGCGGGGCCATGCAGGCCATTGAGCGCGGGTATATGCAGAACGAGATCCAGAACGCGGCGTATGCGGCTCAGCAGGCGATCGAGAAGAAAGAAGACATTGTTGTGGGCGTGAATGCCTTTGAGGTGAAGGAGGAAAGGAACCTGGAGAGGCTGGTGGTGGACCCCGCCATCGAGTTGGGTCAGCGCGAGAAGTTGAAGAAATTAAGAGAGAATAGGGACCCAAAAGCCGTGGAGCAGTTGCGCGCACGGTTGGTGACAGCCGCCCAAGGGACCGGGAATTTGATGCCGCTCTTCATCGAATGTGTGGAGAACGATATGACGCTGGGCGAGATCTGCAATATCTTGCGGGGTGTTTGGGGTGAGTACGTGGCAGAAGGGTTTTAGGCGTTCGGGCCACAAAGGCATGGAAATTTGCCCTTTGTGGCCTTTTTCTTGCCCTGTCCTTGGGGCGGTTGTATAATCAATTTATGGAGTCTATAGGGTGCTTATACAGCATGATGCTGTATAACACCCCAAATTGGGGGTATATACAGCGCAACGCTGTATATACCATAGTTGGGCAGTTCCTTGCAAAATAATACTCATATAAGGAGAATAAAATGGGACTCGTATCTGAAGTGTTTGATTTATTGATTTCAGGAGTTGATTTTGCTGGGAAAGTTTTAAGTGCCATAATTTCTCGTCCTGACCAGCCCAAAAATCCTGAACCGCAAAAAATAGAGTCGAAAGAAATAACAACGACCACTACTTTTGAGAAAGAAATACACCATCACCACGAGCCACAGGTGATTGAAAGAGAGATTCGCACTGAGCCAAA
>DAOQBX010000131.1:0-5513 GCA_035340155.1 Anaerolineales bacterium
CTCGCGGGTGAAGACGCGCCCGGGCTGCTCTGCCAGAGTGAGCAAAAGGTCAAATTCCTGGGCACGCAGTTCGAGGGAGCGTGAAGCGAGTCGGACCTCGCGGGCGGCGGGATCAATGGTCAAGTCACCGCGATGGAGCGGCTTTTCATCCCCATCTTTTTTTGATTCACTGCGCCGCAAGATCGCTTTGATGCGTGCCACCAGTTCGCGCGGGTTGAACGGTTTGGTAAGGTAGTCGTCTGCGCCGAGTTCAAGGCCGAGGATCTTGTCGATATCTTCGTCGCGCGCGGTTAACATGATGACGGGAGTCTGATCGCCGCCCGCCCGCAACCTGCGGCAGACTTCGAAACCATCCAATATCGGGAGCATTACATCCAGAACGATCAAGGCTGGCTTTTGCTTCGCTGCCGCATCCAACGCGGATTCGCCGTCAGCGGATTCGTGGATGCGGAAACCGTCCCGCTCCAAATACATGCGGGCAAGTTGAATGATGGAGGGTTCGTCATCGACGAGCAGGATCAGTTCGGAAGGCATTTAGGCGGGCAGGGCAACGATCTCGATTTCGACCAATGCACCCTTCGGCAGACCGGCTACAGCGACGGTGCTGCGCGCGGGCGGATTCTCGTTGAAGTACTCGGTATAGATCGCATTCATTTTAGCAAAATCACCCATGTCTTTGAGAAAGACAGTCGTCTTGACGACATGCACCATATTCGACCCCGCCGCTTCCAGGACATTGCTGAGGTTGGTCAGCGCCTGGCGGGTCTGCTCTTCCACTCCACCGGCGACCAGTTCCATGGTGGCCGGGTCAAGACCCAGCTGACCGGCGGTATAGATCATGCCGTCCGTACGGATGGCTTGCGAATAGGGTCCAATGGCCTTTGGGGCTTTGTCGGTGTGGATCACGCGTTTGTTCATGATTTCCTCGTTTCGAAAATTGGAGTAATAATGGGTTGTATTTTAATACAGAAACAAGTCTAAACGAGGATGGGAATGACATGCGAGGAGATATTAAATCTCCTCGCATGTTTAAGTTTACGGTTTGGATTTGGGCCGGTTAGCCTTGCGGAATTC
The DNA here is from genome assembly GCA_035340155.1 of Anaerolineales bacterium. Lineage (GTDB taxonomy): Bacteria > Chloroflexota > Anaerolineae > Anaerolineales > Villigracilaceae > Villigracilis. The sequence goes on from DAOQBX010000131.1 coordinate 1,075, forward strand.
CTTGAGCGCTTCACGCCACGCCTTGAACTTTCCGTCCATCGCAGCCTTCAATTCCCGCCCCTTCTCGCGGGTGGACTGCAACGTAGCCCTGGCTTGATCTTCATTTGTCACCTTGCCATCAGCATCGAAGCCGTTGTGGGCTGTGATGATTTCGCCGAGTTCATCGTAGATCGGCTTGGAATCTTTCAGGGCGGCCTCATACTCATCCAATGCCGTCTGCAAAGCAGTGACATCCTTGCCGTTCGCCGCAGCCTTGTCGATCAGACTCTGGAGTTTGGCAATGTGGGCATCGATATCGCCAAAGACCCTGCCCATACGCTCATAGATCCGCACCTCCCGCGCCCAGATCTTCTCCATGCGCTCGACGGTCAGTTCGCCCTTGGGCGGGTCATCCGCTGCAAAGGCACTGCTCACTGGGATCGCTGACAATGCCAGAGCCGCTACCACAACCGCCATCATGATCTTCGAAATGATATTTTTCATCGTGAACCTCCTTTAGGTTACGATGTGATTTTAAAATCCGCAAGTTAGGGGAATATGGTCTGGATGTAAAAAGGTTGTAAAAACTCCCTTCCGCCGGGAAGGGAGTTTTGATTTGAACTTACGGTGTGGGTAAAGCGATAGGTGTCAGGGTCATGGTTGGCTGCGGAATGGGCGTAGGCGCCAATGTCGTCCAGCCGCTATAGGCGAAGTACTCGGAAAGGAACTGGGTCCGCTCGCGCTCATTCATCGGACGCGGGCGGGAGAAATCTTCGAGCATGGCAGTTAACAATTCAACGCCAAGATACTTGCCGTCATAGAATACATGCCGGTCAATAAATTCGCGGCGAGTTTCGTCGATCACAGAACCATCGGGCATTTCATAGGTCATCTGGTCGAAGAACAGGTTTCCCAAACCGAAATGAATGAACGAATCGCCGCGGAACTCCATCAAATGCGGGTAATGCGCCTGGCTGCCGCTCACCACCGTCGCACCGGCATCGGCCACAGCATGGAAACCTTCTTCATGCTTGTAACATGGGCCGGAGTGATAACACTCCTCATGCTGAAAGGTAAAGATGACCACGTAGCCCTGCGCCACTACATCCTTGATCTGCTGGGTGAAGAATTCGTAATCGCAATTTGCTGCACCAGGGCGGATATCCGTCGCCTTTACAAAGGTATAACTCAATTTCCCATTGCACCCCATGAACGCGATCTTGTTGCCATTCACTTCCATCAAGACCGGCTTGCGCGCCTCGGTCACATCCGCACCGCCGCCGTAATATGGAATGCCATTATCGGTGTACATCTTCAAAGTGTCGCGCATGGCTTGAGCACCGCGATCCGCAAAATGATCGCCGGTCAATTCCACAATGTCTGTGCCCACATACTGAAGCAGTTCAAAGTATTTCGGGTCGCTGCACAAAATAAAATTGGTGTAACCCGGTTTCGGGAACGGGCAGGATGGATCAAAGGCCACTTCGTTGCTGAGGTGGGTCACATCCGCATTCACCAGCCAATCGCGGATCAACTCACCGGGGCGCGTTACTCCTTTGGTCTCCATCGTAAAAGCAGTGGCTCGCACCAACGCCGTTACACCGGTCAGCACCACCGTGGTAAATTTGGACTCATCGCGGTTGGTGGCTGGCAGCACAAGGCCGGGGTCGGTCAGGCCGAAGGTCATTTTCAGCGGATAGAGGCTTGCATCAAAATCTTTGTGGATCGGCGATTGACCGTCCACTGTCAACACTTTCCACTTAGGCTGAATCTCTTCGAATGGGATGATGGCCCAACTGGACAGGTCGCCCCAGGCAATATCCAGCAATTGATCGGACGGAACGCTTCGCACTGCGCCGGTAGCGGGCTCGCCCCATAAAGCAGCAAACACCCTCAGAGTGGATTCTGCCATGATGAGCGGGTGCCCGCTCAAGGTCCCGGAAGAAGCGCCCTGCCAGGCAGAGGTCAAATCCGCAAAGGAGACTCCATCCGCCACAGTGGGAAATGGCGCAACGAGGGCATAGATCCAAAGCGAACCCGAATCAGCCACATCCAATGTCTGGGTGGCGAAGTCCGGCGAGTTGACAATGGGCAGGCCGAGGGATTTGGCATTTTCACGCAGCACATCCGGCACAGATGGGCTTACCCATAAGGCATTGGAGCGAATGGGCGTGGTGGTGGAAGCCACTGTAGTGGCCCGTTGCGTGGGGCTTGCTTTGACAGGCAGGGTGACAGAAACACCTTGTTGAGGCGCGCCACACGCAACGAACAGAAACAGGCACAGCAGAATAATGGAGAACTTTTTCATTTCAATTCCATGAGGCAAAAAAATACGAAGCGTGAAACGCCTCGCATTTTGACACCAAAAAATTAAACGGGCATGAACGCTAGTGTACTACCACTTTCGCCAGCGTGTAGGACTTTAGAGCCTCTTCATCCACAGTGACACCCAGGCCCGTGCCTTTGGGAACATCAATGGTGGAATCAGGATTGAGCACGAAGCGTTCGTGGGTGATGTCGCGTTTATAGTAGCGGTCTGAAGCGGAGACATCGCCGGGCAGGGTGAAGTTCGGCATGGAAGCCAACGCAAGGTTCGAGGCCCGCCCAATCCCTGTCTCCAACATACCTCCGCACCAGACTGGCATATTATTTTGTTGAGCCAGGTCATGCACCATGATGCCCTGGCTTAAGCCGCCAAGCCTGCCCGCCTTGATATTGATGATCTTGCAGGCGTTCATTTCAATGGCATAACGCGCATGACGCGGGGAGACAATGCTCTCATCCAGGCAGACCGGTGTTTTGAATTTGGCCTGGAATTTGTGATGGTCCCAGATGTCATCTTCAAAGAGAGGTTGTTCGATCAGCAGGAGGTTCAGGTCATCCATCGGTTTGAGATGGTCGGCATCCTCCATCGAGTAGGCCGAGTTGGCGTCCACCTGCAAACGCAGGTCTGGAAAGGCTTTGCGGACGGCGAGGGCATCTTCCACATCGCGCCCGGGCTTGATCTTGATCTTCACGCGGGCATAGCCTTTGTTGACAAAGTCAGTAGCGGTCTCGACCAATTTCTGCGGCGAATCCTGAATGCCGATGGAGACACCCACTTCCACTTTATTGCGCACGCCGCCGAATAACTCACGCAGCGATTTGCCTTCGCGTTTGCCGATCAGATCCCAAAGCGCCATTTCGACCCCGGCCTTGGCGAGTTGATGACCTCGAATGCCGGAGACACGCTGCTGAAAATCATGCGCATCCCTGATGTCCTGCCCAAGAATGGACGGCGCAATAAAGTCTTTGATGATATGCATGGATGTGCCGGTAGTCTCGTAGTTGTACCCGGGGTCACGCGAGGCAACGCATTCGCCATAGGCTGTTACGCCTTCGGAACGGATCTCGATGATGATACACTCGCGCTCGGTCTCGCGGCCAAAAGAAGTTTCGAAGGCGGCAACCAGAGGCATGGAAATATGATGGAGGGTGATGGATTCTATTTTCATTGTTTTTTCCAAAAAGGCCCTAAAGGTCTTGAGACCTTTAGGGCCCGGTCATTTTTATTCAGATACGTTCCCTTGTTCGTCGGTGACCTTGATGTTCTTCAAGGCGTCTTCGAGGCTGGTGGATTCCAGCCGCATGCCGGGAGCGGGTGTCCCGCAATACGGGCAGATATTCCACGGGAGTTCCATCAACTTCGAGCAGTTGTGGCAAGTCTTTTTAAGTTTGGTATGACAGTTCGGGCAGACCTGCCAGTCTTCCTTCACGCGGCGTTCACACCCGGGACAAAGCGGAAGATCTTCCAAAGCCTGAAGCAGGGCTTCCTCTTCGAGCGTTCGCTGATATTCTTCTTCCAATGTCCGCGGCGGGCGAAGGATGAGATAAACAAGCACACCGGGCAGGTTTAATACCGCCACCAGCAAGGCGGATAGGGTCTGCACCAATGGGTCGCGCGCACGCGCGCGGATGTCACGGTAAGTCCACACCACAAGGCTGACCCACAAGGCAACGAGGAACGCGCCTGCAAATGCGGTCAGGACGAGGGTGAGGCTGCTGAGAAAAGCGGGATCAAAGGTCATGAGAACTCCGAAGTGGTCTCATTTTAATGCATTGTTATGAATATGGTTCAAAGTCTGGAGATTTTGAACGCAGGGATTATGGGGTCTGAAATTCAAATCGCCACTCATCTCCATTGAGAATCTTTGTAGAAGTGACTCCCATCACCTGATAGAACGTCTGGCCGGGGCGCAGGTAAATGGGATTCCCCATAAGGTCTGTGAGCAGAATAGGCTGGTCGAGCACGGTACGATTCCAGCGCGCCGGAATCGCCACTCCATCCCGGAACACATAGGCATCGCCATAGTCGATCAATTGCGGGTTGTAGACTTCATCCTCGGCCTGATTCTCATTGGTAAAAATATAGGGGACAAAGAGTACTACCACGTTCTCTGCCGTGACTGGTAATTTGGTAT
>DAOQBX010000132.1:0-5506 GCA_035340155.1 Anaerolineales bacterium
GCCAATGCCCGGAATGGAATCCAGTTGGGAGGCCAGGCCCAGTTTCGTGCGTTTTTTGCGATGCGCAGTGATCCCATAACGGTGCGCCTCATCGCGGATGCGCTGCACGAGGTAGAGCGCCTGTGAGTGGCGCGGCAGCAGCAGCGGTTCGCTCTTGTGAGGGAAGAAGATCTCCTCCTCCTGCTTGGCGAGGCCGACCACCGGCACGACATCTATCAGACCAAACTCCTCCATGACCTTGACGACCCTGCCCAGCTGGCCTTTACCACCGTCGATGATGATGAGTTCCGGCAGGAAGGAGAACGACGCATCTTTTTTGGAACCGACTTTTGATTCGGTTTCCTGTGAGCCTTTCCAACGCCGGAAGCGCCGCGTCAGCATTTCCTCCATCGAGGCGAAATCATCCGGTGCGCCGATGCTCGTGCTCTCAATGTTGAATTTGCGGTACAGGCTTTTGGAGGACACACCCTGCTCGAACACCACCATCGCGCCGACCGTAGCCACGCCCTGCGTATGGCTGACATCGTAACACTCGATCCGGTTTGGCGGCTTGGGCAGGTTCAGTGAAGTCTGCAACTCGGTCAATGCCTGTTCCTGGCGGTGGGCATCGGCCTGCCATTGTGCCCGTAGAGAGGTTAACGTCTCTGTGGCATTCTCTGCCGCCATCTGCACCAGATCTTTGGGCTGGCCTTCGTTCGGCACGAAGAGTTCCACTTTCTTCCCGCCGCGTTTGGAGCGCAGCCATTGGGCGATGATGATGCGTTCTTCGATCTCCTGCGGCAGCATCACCTGCTCTGGAATGTTGGCAGCCTCGGTGTAGAACTGCTTGACGAACTCCGCCATCACCTGGTTGTCGGTGGTGTCTTCCGTGCCTTCAAGGATGAAGTATTCGCGCCCGATCAATTTGCCCCCGCGGATGAAGAATATCTGTACGCAGGCTTCCCCATCCTCGCGAGCCATGGCAATGACATCCGAGTCCTGATAATCGGCACCGAAGACGATCTTTTGCCGTTCGATGATGCTTTGCATGGCCTTGAGTTGGTCGCGCAGCGCTGCCGCCTTTTCGAAGCGCATCTCGTCAGATGCCTTCTGCATGGCGTTCTGCAAACGCTGGACGATGGCCTCGCTGTGACCGCCCAGGAAATCCATCAGGTCTGAGATCATCTGACGGTAGCCTGCCTCGGAGACCGCCCCAATGCACGGCGCGGTGCATAACTTGATGTCGTAATACAAGCAAGCCCGCGGGTCGTTCCCGGTGATCTCACGGTCGCAGGTGAGATAAGGAAATATTTTTCGCAGCACTTCCAGAGTCTGATAGACCGCCCAGGCCGATGTGTACGGACCGAAATAACGCGCCCCATCCTCGGTCATTTGGCGGGTGACCGTCACTTTGGGAAAAGGTTCATTCCAATGGATCTTGATGTACGGATAACGCTTGTCATCTTTAAGACGGATGTTGTACTTCGGCCTGTGCTTTTTGATGAGGTTCATCTCAAGGATGAGCGCCTCAAGTTCCGAGCCGACCACGATCCACTCAATGTTCGCAATGTCGCGCACCAGGCGGCGGGTTTTGTTATCGTGGCTGGAATCCGCATGGAAATAACTGCGTACGCGGTTCTTCAGGTTGATCGCCTTGCCGACATAGATGATCGTCCCATCGGCATTGCGATACAGATAACAGCCCGGTTTGGTGGGCAGGGTGGCAAGGATGCCCTGCAGTTTTTCCGAAATTTCCATTGGGCGCAATTCTATCCCGGAATGCGTATTCCTGAAACCATATGCCTTGATTCTTCGTAAAGGTTAAGAGTACTTTTGGGTACTGTTGCAGTTTGGTTAATACCGGTTGACTCAGCCCGGATTGACCGTACAATGAAAGTGTCGTTTGGTTGAATTTTATATAAAGGAGAATGAATTATGGAACAAATGCCCTCGAATACCCCGATCATGGATGCGACTCCTGGCCCTGCCGGATGGCTTCAGACCTGGATCAAAGTCGTGACCAAACCTGGAGAACAGACCTTTATCGAGATCACGGAAAGCCCGAACGCTTCAGCCCGTACCGCCTATATCTGGGTCTTTATTGTTGGAGTGATCGTCGGGTTGGCGCAGGCTTTTCTGCGCGGCGTCTATACCCTGACCGGCACCATGCCCCAAATTCCCATCCCCGGGTTTGAGCAATTCATGCAACAGCCCGGCGCAGGTGGCGGCATCATGAGCGTGCTGATAGGCGCGGTCTGTGGCGCGCCGTTGGCGGGTCTATTCTCTGTCATATTCTTTGCGCTTGGGACCGCCATTGTCCAATGGATCGCCAAACTGTTCGGCGGTACGGGCACGTACGATAAATTAGCCTATGCGCTGGCTGCGATCTCTGTGCCGCTTTCGTTGGTTTCCGCCTTGCTCTCGCTACTTGGCGCGATTCCTTACGTTGGTTTCTGCACCGGTCTTATTTCCTTCGGCTTGAGCCTGTATGCGATTTATTTGCAGATCGCGGCGGTGAAAGCGGTCAATCGCTTTGGTTGGGGGCAGGCAGCCGGTTCGGTCCTGATCCCGTTCTTTGTAATTCTCTTCGTCTGTGGCTGTATCGTCATTGGCGGCCTGATGGTCATGGGGCCGGTGATCGGCAACGTGTTCGATCAGATCAACCAGAGCCTGATGCCGTAAATGTGAAAAAAGAAAATCCTCCAACCGGAGGATTTTCTTTTTAACCGTTTGGCAGATCAATGGTAAAGACCGCGCCTTTGCCGACCTCGCTTTGAGCATCGATCCTGCCCTTATGGGCGAGGACCAGTTGCTTGGAGATAGCCAACCCCAGCCCGCTGTTCGTCCGGCCAGTGCGTGATTTATCGCCGCGCCAGAAGCGGTCAAAGATGAAAGGCAGATCTTCGGATGCGATGCCCACGCCTGAATCCCTGACGCGGATGCGTACGCTTCTTTCTTCGCCCTCAGCGGATCCTGTCTCGATGGAAATTTTCCCACCTTGGGGTGTATGTCGCAGTGCGTTGGAGATGAGGTTGGAAAGGACCTGGTTCAAGCGGTCATAATCTGCTGTGAGTTCGAGGCTCGGGTCGGTGATGGCCGCAGTCAGGTCAATGCCCTGGGATGAGGCTTGGGAGGAAAAACTCGAAGTGAGGTCCTCCACCAGGTCGGCGAGCAGGAAGCGGGTGGGGTGAAGCGGCAGTTGTCCTGCTTCGGCGAGGGATAACGTCTGCAAGTCGTTCACGAGCCGCGCGAGCAGTTTCGTTTCGTCCAGCGTGTTGTTAATGTGCTCCGGCGTAGGCTGATACACGCCATCGAGGACGCCTTCGAGGTTTCCTTGAATGATGTGCAGTGGTGTGCGTAGTTCATGCGCGATGTCTGCTGTGAGGTTACGACGCTGCTGTTCGGCGCGCTCCAGTTCACCGAGCATTTTGTTGAAGCGACTCACCAATTCGCTGAACATGTCGGAATTGTTTTCCGGCACGCGCACCGAAAGGTTGCCATCGGCCACAGAGTCGATGGCGTTGAAGATCTGTTCCATCGGCTTGCCAAATCGGAGATACAGGCGGGAGACGATGAAGAATGCCAGAAAGAGCACCACGAACGGCGCACCGCAGACCAGCAACCAAATGTTCCGTACACCGGAGAATTCCGAGAATGCCCAATAGAAAAAGGCTGCCGTACCCCCAATGAAGAGCATGAAGAAGCCAAAGAAGAAGAACGCGAACGGAAAGAATCGGCGGCGGCGGGTACGTTGACCAGTGGATTGCGGGGGGCGTCGGAACATAATTTTGGTTACGAGTCGTACTTATTTCTCGTTGCTCGCTTCAATAAACCGATAGCCGACCCCGTAAACGGTTTCGATCATGGATTGACCTGCAGCGGTTTCCAGTTTCTTTCGGAGATTCTTGATGTGTGAGTCAACGCTGCGGTCGAAACTGGAGGCGATGCCGTGCATATCGTCGAGGAGTTGTTCGCGGGTGAGGGTTTGCCCGGGTCGGTTGGCCAGTAATTGCAGGAGTTTGAATTCGTTGGGTGTGAGTTTGATCGGTTCTCCTTCGTAGGTGACCGAGTACCGATCCGGGTCCACTTCGAGTGCGCCCACGCGGATGATGCTCGGCGCTTTGATTTCGCCTTTCGAGCGGCGCAGCAGGGCGCGTACTCTTGCCACCAGCGCGCGCGGTGAGAAGGGCTTGGTGATGTAATCGTCCGCGCCGATCTCCAGCCCGGTGACCTGGTCCACTTCTTCGGCCAGGGCTGTGAGCATGATGATGGGCACATCGCTTTCGCGACGGAGAACCTTGCAGACCTCGCGGCCGTCCATGATGGGCAGCATCAGGTCGAGGATGATAAGGTCCGGTTTCTCGCGGCGGGCCGCTGTCAGCGCAGATTGACCGTCTGCGGCGGTGGCGACGCGGAATCCGTTCTTCTCCAGATAATCGCGGGCGATGCGCACGATCTTGGGTTCGTCGTCTACGACCAGGATGAGTTCGGGCATGGGGGAAGTATAAAGGCAGAATGAAGAATGAGGAATGATGGATCAGGAAAGGGGAAAGAAGAAAGAGGCACTAGCTCCTCTTTCTTCTTTCTAAGCCTGCTTATTCTTTTTTGTCGGCGTCTGTCTCTGAAGGCTTTTCAGATTCGCCTTCATTGTGCGCACGCTTGTGCCACTCGGCAAAGAAGGGGGGAACTTTGCCTTCCCAATCCTTGTTCCAGGGACCGTGATGTCCGTGGCCGTGGTGGCCCCAGGCGCGGCGCATACCGCGGAAGAAGACCATCTTCATCGCCCCGAAGAGCACGAACAGGAACAGGAAGGAGAAGCAGATCGCGGCGAATGGGTTGAAGTGTGGACGGAAGCTGTAGCCGTAGGGGTTGCCATACCCAAAGCCATGGCCGTACATCATCGGCGGGACGGGCTGGCCGTCCTCTGCCGCCTTTTCAGTGGCAGCGGCTACTGCGGGGGCCTGCTCGATGCCGCGCATCATCCCGGCCTTGTACCCGAACGCCCCTGCGCCTGCGATCAGCCCAACGATCAGCAGCAGACCGAGGACACGAAAGAAAATAAACGGACCTTTATTCATTTTTACCTCCAAATGGTTTTTGATTTGTTTTGTCCTTACGCGCTAAATGTATCAATCCAATGTGGAGGAAATATGGATGGGTGGGTGAGGGATTGTGGAGGGAATATAGGAAAATTGTTAGCGGTGAAGATTGGGCATTGCCTGTGGTCTGTCATTTGTCGTTCGTGTCTGGCTCAAGCACGATAACGTTCTGCCCTGCGTATTTTTCGTAAAGGCCGCTGCGACGTTTCCTCCATGCATCGAGGCCGCCGCGCAGATTGGTGATATGTCTGAAGCCTTTTGCTTTTAAATAATAGGAGATCATCACCGAAAGTCCGCCTCCCGGGCAGTACACTAAAATTTGCTTGTCGCGAGGGAGTTGCTTCAAGTATTGTTCAACGTACAAGGGGTTGACCTCGTGTGCGTTCGGCAACCCTTTTTGGCGCTTTCGGTCATCTGGCGGGCGTACA
>DAOQBX010000133.1:0-5503 GCA_035340155.1 Anaerolineales bacterium
GGATGAAGGCGATTTTTATTACAACTACATCATGAACGAGGATGGCGCATTGGTGGAGCACGGGCAAGCGCCCGAAGATTACAGCACCGATGTGATCCGCGCCCGGTCGCTGGCTTTTATCGAACAGAGGGCGGGGGATGATGCCCCGTTCTTTCTCTTCGTCTCGGTCTATGCGCCTCATGGCCCGTCGACGCCTGCTCCACGCCATTTGAATGTATACAACGACCTGACCTATCCCCAAAGCCCGTCCTTCAACGAGGCCGACCTGAGCGACAAGCCGCAGGTCATCCGCGCCCTTTCAGAGACCGGCGATGAATTCGACGAAGGCGATGCCAATACCATTTTCAGGTCACGCGTCCGTTCTGTGCAGGCCGTGGATGAATTGGTCGCAGACCTGGTCCACACACTTGAGCAGAACGGTCAACTCGACAACACCTATATCTTTTTCATGTCCGACAATGGCTTTCATCTTGGCGAACACAAGATCCCCTCCGGCAAGGGTACTCCCTATGAAGAGGACATCCGCGTGCCGCTCATGGTACGCGGACCGGGCATTGAAGCAGGCAGGCAGGTCACTCAGATGAGCGCCAATATAGACATCGCCCCCACCATCGCCGATATCGTCGGCATCCGCACACCTGACTTTGTGGATGGCCGCTCCCTCGTACCCTGCCTGACAGGCAAAACCCCGGACGAACGAAAGGCCTTGCTGATCGAGTTCGGGTATAAATTTGAAAGTTCCCTGCTGGATGCGCAGACCATCTCTTTCGGTGGCCTGACAGAATCCAGCCTCAAAGATCCGGAAACTGATAATATTTTGGCAGACGTGGAGGGCGGAAATTTCCGCGGCATCCGCGCGCAGGATTTTGTGTATGTTGAATACCAGAACGGCGAGATCGAGTTCTATGACCTGCAGGCCGATCCGTATCAGCTGGAAAACCTCGCAGGCGGGTTAAGTCAGGAAACGCTCGAGGCCTTGCACGCACACCTGGCAGCGTTGATGACCTGTTCCGGCGGGGAATGCCGCGCCCTGGAAGAAAATTTCAACCTCTCGATCAAGTGATCGAGATCCAATAAGGAGAATTCATGATCGTCGTATCCGATATGATGGGAACCCTGACCACCGGCTCACCCTTCCTCGGGCTGGTGGATTGGGTCAAACACAACCAAAGCAAGTTGCGCGCGAACTGGTACATGGCGTCCATTACGCCTTCGTACCTGCTCGCCAAACGCGGGTTGATCGACTGGCAGGCCTGGGGACAAAAGTTGATGGTGGACAGCCTCGCTTATATCAAGGAGGCTACACCGGAAAACGTCCGGCAGGCTTCCGAATGGGCGGTGGAGCATGATCTATGGAAGAAGCGCCGCGAGGATGTGGTTGCACAGTTGGTCAGGCATCGCGAGGCGGGCGCAAAGGTATACATTGCCAGCAGCGTGGCCGAACCGTTCATCGAGCCGTTCGCCCGCCGCATCGGTGCGGAGACCATTGGCACACCGGTAAAGATCGTGAATGGACGATTGCAGATCGTCGGCGAACTGGCGGCGAATGAAAAAAAGATCGAGCAGGTGCTCAGCCGCCTCGGCGTGGAGCGCGTGGATATGGCCTATGGCGACACCATCCTCGACGTGCCCATGCTTGAAAAAGCAGACCACCCGGTGGCGGTGTACCCGGATGCAAAATTAAAGGTCATCGCCCAACAACGCGGCTGGGAGATCATCGGCGATACACCAAAATACGGATAATCCCATGCACAAATTTGACGAGTTCATCCACAAGGAAGTTGCGCCTCTTCTCTCCGCCGGAGAGGGGATCGAGATCACGGGCTTTCTCTACACCAAATCCTTAAAGCAGGTTTTGGTCAGCGGCGGTTTGAGCCTGATGGGAGATGGGTATTTTTTCGCCGCCCTCACTCACAGGAGAATGTTCGTCATCGCCACCGAGATGAGATTCGCCTCACTGAACATGGTGAACAAAGGACTGGGCGAAATTTTGTTTTCGGATATCAAGTCGGTCAAGCCAAGTGGATTCCTCAACCAGAAGATGATCGCCATTGAACTCAAAGACGGGCGGGCGCTCGTTTTTCGCTTGAATTCGCTGGCCACCCACTACGCTTCGGGACAAAAACTGTTCATCGAGGCGTTGGTGAAATTTCAAAAGTCAGCATTGTAGGGTAGGTCGCCTTTACGTGTTGACAAAATTCAACGCCTTCACGAACGTTTCCGCCATCTTCTCGATATTGATCTCTTCTGAAACAATGCGGAACGACTCTTTCCCCATTTCCCGCAGACGCGCTGGTTCGGACAGCGCGTTTTTCATTGTCGCCACCAGCGCATCATAATTCTCCGGTTCGATCTGCCAGCCGTTCCCTTCGCGGACAAGGTCATCCTGTGTGCCATCCCCTTTTGCCACAAGGACCGGCAAACCATAACTCATCGCTTCCTGCACAGCCAATCCGCCGGTGCCGGGCAGGACGAACAGATCGGCTTGCGCGAAGTACGGCTTCAATTCTGCGCCATGCTTTGCGCCGATGAACTCTGCAGATGGATAAACATCCTGTGCCAGCGCTTCCATCGCCGCACGTTCGGGTCCATCGCCGACGATAAGCAGGCGCGGCTTGGATTCCATTTCGGCACAGGCACGCAGTAAGGAGTCGACTCGTTTGCGGGCCTGTAATCGTCCGACAAAAAGAAGAGCAGGTGTACCGCTTGACGTTTGACGTTGAACATCGAACATTGGCTTCGCCGACACTGAATTATGTGCCACGAAAATCTTCTCACGCGGAAAGCCAAGAGCGGCGTACTCGTCCGCCCCGCGTTGACTGTATGTCAGCAGCGCGTCGAACCGGCTCAGGAATTGCATCCGCCTCATTTTGCGGAAACCGGCTCCGGGTCCAGAAAGACGCGGCGAACCCAGGCCCCAACCGATGACCTTGCGTCCGCGGGCGTGCATCCACTTTACAGCGGAAGATGTGGCAAGATAGCGGGGGTTCGCTTCCACGATCAGCGCATCAGGATCCCAATTTTCGAGCCAGTCCACAAATCCCTTTTGATGGCAAAGATAGAACGCGCCGTTGAACAGATGAATATTTTCCGCTTCGACATGCTTTGCAACATGCGTCGTACCGCCTGCGATCATTTCTTCGGGGCGGGCTTTTCCGGCAAAGAGACTCATGCCGCCTTCGCAATGACTTGCAAGCAGATCAAAGAACGGGACGCGATAGCCGGGGAGGACACGCTGTTGCAGAGCCAGTTTTCCTTTGAAGTTCATTTTGCCTCGCAGCGTGAAAAGATGATGGCGTACTCGTCGCGGTAGCGCTCACACCAGGCGCCGGATTTTTCAGCCGCCCGGATCAAGTCCAATTGTCCGCGGTTCAAGAACAGCAAATGGATGCCGTTCTGTTCAAGGAATTCATTCCAGCCTTCCCGGGCAGATTGCACGAACAGGTAATCTTCCGCCTGCTTCGATGTATAAGCGACCTGAATACGGGTATCGATCCAAACAGGTCTGGAGGGTACGGCATGGATCAAATAGCTCCCAAAGACCACGTCATTCAACATTGCCCCCGGGAGTTCAGGATGCTGTTGCAGCCAATCTGCAGCGGCCACTGGCGTCTGCGGATCAACGGCTGGCGGCGCAGCCTTCCACCAGGTCTCACGAATTCCCGGCAAAAGGACAAGAGGCAGGCATAGCATCGCAGCCCCCAATCCATAATTGAGCGCAGGAACTTTGGTGACCTGGGGTTGGTCGAACCTCTGAACAACCTGTTGCGGCATAAGGCGAGCTGTCAGGATGGCCATGATGAACAAATCCCAAATCACATACCGGAGTCCGTTAAGCGCAAGCCAGGCAAATACGAGAAAGACCATCCATTCGAAGCGACTCAGGCTGCGATGGGTCATCGCAGCCAGGGGTATCAACAGGGTAAACCAGGCAAAGAAGATATTCATCTGCCAGCCCTCATTGACAGGCGGCAGCCATTCCCAGCTAAAGTTGCGAACGCCCGGCACGAAAAAGGTCTCAGCCACATTTACCCAAAGGAGTATGCCGCGCGGATTTAACAACGTAACGACCAGCGCGGCAATAAGGATCCAAAAGAGCTTTCTTCTGTTCCCAGCGCCGAATACAAGCGCAATGCCCGCCAGCAGAAACAGCAAAACAAAGGACCCGTGCAGGTTTGCCCACAAGCAGGCCAGCGGAATAAGCAGCCACATGCCGGCCTCTTTGCGTTCCTGCCATTTAAGCAAGATCCACAACACGGCAATAAACAAGGGGTAGGCAAACAATTGCGGACGCACGCCCCAGTTATTGCTCCCTGAAAGCCCGGCCAGCAGGGTCAACCCTGCAGCCAGGCGCGGACCCACGCCCGACTGGCGCAGGATCATCCAAAGCATGGCATAGACCACGCCAATGAGCAAAACCACAATGAAGACCGTCACCTCGATCTTACCGGACTTATACAGGAGCCAGAACAACACGGCCGAAAGCCAGGACTGATATAAGACCGGCTGCCCGGTTTGAGAGGAACTGAATGTATCCACGGTCGGAACATTTCCCGTTTGCAAGACATCCCTTCCCAAACGCAGGTACCACCAGTAGTCGTGAGGTTGAACTGGCAAAAGCGCAGCGATCGATAATAACGGCAACAGCCCAAGGCAAAGCCAGAGAAAAAAATAAGATCGCGACGAATGACGGTCAGGGAGCATTCAATTCCTTGTAGGATATACGAACCGGTGATTCATCCCACATGCGGCGCGGAATAAGCGGGCGATTTATGCACATGCACTACTTTCCATTGCCCATTCATATTCACCATCACGCGGCTCTCATTGTGCGCGGCAACCTTCACGCCTTCGGGCAGGGATGTGCTGATAAGCAGGGTGTAACTTGCAATGGCAGTATCGCCATAGCGCTGAATGAGCAGATTCGACAGGTCAAAACGCGAGACTGCTTTCTGCCCCTTATCTTCCGCGCCGAAGACCGAGCCGCGGTCGGCGTTGGCGGTCATCATGAACTCGTGGAAGGGCAGGCCATCCAACCGGTGGGGTGTCACCCACCATTCGTAGAGCGTCAGGTCATCCGCCGTCGTCTCGTGATATGACGCGATATCGTTCTGCATGATGCCGTGCAAATGCTTGAGCAAAAATTCGTGAACTTCCTGATCCATGTTTAATCCTCCAACAAAACTTTGAGATAAGACTCGACCATTGCATCCAGCCCGAATTCAGATTCAGCCCGCTTCCTCGCCGCCGCCCGGAATGAATCCTGTTTCTCCAGCACATCCCCTGCTGACGCCGCGAGCGTATCCACAGCTGGCGTTTCCAATTTCCACGGGTTTGCGCCGTAGGGGACGATACACCCCGCATCGTCCGAGACCAATTCCTTGAGCGCGCCACTATCGAAGCCGATCACCGGCAGTCCGCATGCGAGCGCCTCGATGACCGAGTTCGGGCAGGGCGGGTTGACCTCGGCGCAGTACATCAGGTGCGATGAACGCGCCAGTTT